>JADLFD010000195.1 GCA_020845805.1 Verrucomicrobiales bacterium
ACGCCGGAACGGGAGATCCGGATCTGATCACCCTCATGCCCAACCGCATGTTCCGGAACGGGGAGGGGCGGGTGTTCCAGGATGTCACCACCGCCGGCGGTTTTGGCCATCTGCAGAAGGGGCATGGGGTGGCGTTCGCCGATCTCGACAACGATGGCGACCAGGATGTGCACGAGAATCTCGGCGGCGCGGTCTCCGGAGATCGGTATCCGGACGTGCTCTTCGAGAATCCCGGTTTCAGCGCCCGTTGGCTCAAACTCCGACTGGAAGGACGGCGTGCCAATCGGTCTGCCTTGGGTGCGCGTGTGCGTGTCGAAATGGAGACCGGAGGCGTGGTGCGGTCCATTCACCGGACTGTGTCGACAGGGGGTAGTTTTGGAGCCAACCCACTTCGGCTCGAGGTGGGCCTGGGTGCCGCGGACCGCGTGCGGGAGGTGGAGATTCGTTGGCCGGGGAGTGGTTTTGTCCAGAGGGTGACGGGCCTGCTTCCCGATCGCGCGTATCGCATCCGGGAAGGGGACACCAACGCCACTCCGATGAGTCTGAAGCGGCTTCGGTTTCCCAAGCTGACTGGGCATGAAGGCCGCGCGCAGGAGTCCGTTGCGCGTTGATCCGGGAAGAAGACGCGGACGGCTAAGCCCGCTGGAAAAGTGAGGGGGTCCTGCCGCGAGGGATATGGGGTGTGACCGAAGTGGGAATGTCAAAGCGTCCCCGCGATCGCTTCCCCTGCGCTGCGATCAGGATCCACAGAGTGCTCAGAGGGCCACAGACAAAGTAAGGAACCAGGGAGTTTCGTCTGTGTTCCTCTGGGACAACTGTGGGGAGGAACTGGGATGCTCCGTTTCGTGCCTCGCTCACACCCAAAACCTCTGGCCACGGGACCCCAATCACCGTTCGGACGGGCTAAGGTTCGCGGCCCTGGGCCGGTGTCGACGCGTCGGGGCCGATGCGCACGACTCGCAGGGAGCCTTCTTCGAACCAGGCTTCCCCGCTGTCCGCTCCGAACTCGCACACCAGTTCCACTTCCGTCAGGTCGTCTTCGATGGCGATGGGGAACGACACCTGGGTCCAGGTGCCTTGGTCGGGGCGATGGAGTCCCACGCGCTGGCCGGAGATGCGCAAGGCCACGCCGCCTTCCGCGCCCATGCCGGTGGTGAGGACCCGGCCTTCGAATCGATACTGTCCTGGGGCCAGCGTGAGTCGAGTCCGCCAGGAGCCCAATCCGCCTTCGCCTCGCGGAGCAATGCCAAGCACACGCCGGCCGTCGTGTTCCCCGCGCGGGAAGCGGAGTGCGCCGCGGTCGCCATTGGTGACGCGCGGGAGCCAGCCCGAAAGGCGCGCCACCCCCTCGGCATCGAACTCGATGGCTTCCGGCGGCGACGCGAGTTGCTGGGTCACGCTCTCGGCGCGCTCCACGATGCGCGTGATCAGGTCGTCCACCTCGCGGTCAAAGGCCTGGGCCTGCATCTCAGAATACGCCGCCAGGGTGGGGCGCACACTACGCGCGAGTTGCTGCACGCGGTTCGTGACCTTGGCGGTGTCGAGGACGTTGGTTCGCAGCGTGGCGATGCGTTCGAGGAATCGTTTGCGTCCTTCCGGGACCGAGACCACGGCACGCGCCACCGAGCCCTGGAAGGCGGGAAGGATGGGACTGGTGGGACTGGCGCGACGCGAACCGAACATCTGGTCCAGGCCGTGCGGCATGAAGACCAGGCGTCCGGTGGAGCGATCGTGGAAGATGCGATAGTTATTCCGGTTCATGGAATACCCGTCCCAGTGGCAGGTGAGGCTTTCCATGGCCAGCATGGCGATGAAGCGGTCGACATCCAGGCAGCCCTGCAGCTTCTCCCAGCGCGCTCGCGGATTGGGCTCGGCGGTGGCTGCTTCGAGTCGAAGGAGATCCGAACGGTCCTCGGGATGCTCGCCGGACTTGGCCTCGGTGTTGCTGCCGTCGAAGTCCTGGAGGAAGCCGCCTTCGTAAAGGTTGCCGTCCGTGTCCGGGAAATGCCGTTTCAGGAATCCCTTGGTCCAGCCTTCCACCATGACATACAGACCCAGGTCGCGACCGTTGACGATGACGGTGGCATGGGTCGAGGTGGGCACGGGGATCCCGGCTTCCAGGAACAGTTCACGGCAGAGCTTCTCGCTCAGGTAAGACTCGTCCTGAACGGAGTTGTTGAGTGAGATCTTGGTGAGGCCGTGGAATTTCTGGCCAGGCGCGTTCTTGGAGAAATTGAGCGTGAACGCCGGTTTGCCGCTGTCGAACGGCTGAAAACTTCCGGCGGAACCCTTCAGGTGGATGGCGACGTTGGTGTAAACCAGGTCCCCTTCGCGCACGGTGGCGGGCACCGACTCGCGTTCCATGACCTCGCCGCCCCAGCCGTTCCAGAAGTACCGGCGAAGCACCTTCACGCCTTGGGCATCGATCTCGATGGTGAGGCGCGGAAAATCGGCCGGCACCGGAGACTGAGGCGGGGCGGAGTGAAAGGCGGAGCGATTCCATCGACCGCGGCGTCCCCAGTCGCCGGGGCCACCCTGTTGGAAGCGTTGCGGCGGTTCAGGCGGGAACAGGACGCGCAAAGCGCCCACTACAAAGAGCGTGGTCCAGACCAGGATGCGCGCCCACCGTCGGATTGGGGAGAATTTCGGAACTCCAGCCATGGCTCGGGAATCAGGCTCGGATTGACGTCAGACCCTGATCGGCGACGGGGCAAATGCAAACGGAAACACCGGAGGGGCAGGGCGCAGGACAATATTGTGGAGGGGGGAAGGAACGACCGAATGAACCGGATCGCCTGGGTGAGGCGGAATCGACGCGGCTGATGTCTGCCTCTGCGGAATCCCCGAATCCAGGCCTTTGCGCCCTGTTCCTCCCTTCCGCACACTCCCGGACCTCCTCTCCGTCATGCACCCGCGCAGGAGTCCGGGGTTGTGGTCCGCGCGAAGATCGGTAGCGTGCCGAGGTTCACCCCGCTTTTCGGACGCATGAGAACCGCCCTGATACCATTGCTGTTGGCCACCCTGTGGATCGCGCCAGCCGTTCCCGACGTGCGTGCGGCCGAGTGGCCCATGGCCAAATCAGTTCCGGCCCAGCCGTTGGCGGCGCAGGCGCGGCGCGTGCTGGACACCCTGACGGCGCTGGGCGTGCCGCCGTCCCCGGCGGAGCGCGAGGCGATGGACGAGGCTTTGGCGGGTCCCGAGGGTCGGTTGGTGGACCGGGTGCAGGCGCTGTTCGACGCGCGGTGTCTCTACGGAGTGCATATCAATCCCGAGATGCGGGTGAAGGTGAGTTCGGGTCCGGCGAGCGCAGAGTTGGACGAGCACGGGTGGCGCGTCTTTCTGGTGAAGGTGCACAACGAGTCTGGGACCACGGCGGCCCTGAAGGCGGAGAGTCCCAACGCCAAGCGTCTGCATGACTCCCCGGCGGCGGAGGTGTCGGATCGCTGGCTTGATCTGGAGATGTTCGATCGCCCGCCGATGACCCCCAAGCTGAGCGGTCTGGAGCTGGAGTATCGCGTGCTGCAGTTGTACAGCCGCGATGCTGGGAAGCGGGAAGCCAAGATGTCTTTCAACGTGGGGCAGGGGACGCAGGATCTGGGCTTTCGCAACGAGGTGGATCGTCTGTTCGAATGTCGGCCAGCGAGCTCAGTAAAGCTCGAGGTGCTCGATGACAAGGGGCTGCCCACGACCGCCGCGTTTCTGGTCCGCGACGCGTTGGGTCGGGTTTATCCGTCGCAGGGAAAGCGGTTGGCGCCGGACTTCTCATTTCATCCGCAGGTTTATCGCAGCCACAACGAGCAGCTCAAGCTGCCCGCGGGAACGTACTCGTTCGAAGTCTCGCGGGGTCCGGAGTCGATTCCCCAGACCGAGAGCGTCTCGGTGACGCACGAACCGCGCACGGCCCGATTTCTCATCCCGCGTTGGATCGATCCGGCGGCGATGGGGTGGTGGTCCGGCGACCACCACATTCACGCGGCGGGGTGTGCGCACTACACCAATCCCACTGAGGGGGTGCACGCGCCCGATATGTTCCGGCATTGCGTGGGCGAGGATCTGAAGGTAGGGGCCAACCTGACCTGGGGCCCCTGCTTCGACTACCAGAAGCAGTTCTTCACGGGCGGCATCGACAAGGTGTCGAAATATCCCTACCTCCTGCGCTACGACGTCGAGGTGAGCGGCTTTGGCTCGCATCAATCGGGCCATCTCTGCCTGCTGCGGCTCAAGGATCAGATTCCGCCGGGGGGCGATTCCAAGAATCACTGGCCGACGCTGTGCTTGAACACCCTGCGCTGGGCGAAGAAGCAGGGGGCGGTGTGCGGGCCCGCCCACAGCGGCTGGGGCTTGCAGGTGGAGACCAGCGAATTGCCGAACCTGGCGCCGGCGCCGTTCGATGGCATCGGCGCCAATGAATATATCGTGGATGTGACCCATCAGGTGCCGGGTCCGGACGGCCGGCTCGTGCCGGCAGTGGATTTCATCAGCACCGTGGACACGCCCTACGTCTGGGAATTGAACATCTGGTACCACACCCTGAACTGTGGGTTTCGCACGCGCATCAGCGGGGAGACGGACTTCCCGTGCATCTACGGCGAGCGCGTGGGGCTGGGCCGCAGTTACGTGAAGCTCGACGGTGTGCTCGACTACGATGCCTGGTGCGAGGGCGTGCGCGCGGGTCGCAACTACGTCGGGGACGGTCGTAGTCACCTGATGGAGTTCGCGGTCAACGGGGTGCGCATGGGCGAGGGCGGCAGTGAGTTGGCGATGGCGCAACCCGGCCGGGTGGAGATCACCGCGCGGGTGGCGGCGTTGCTGGCGGAGACTCCGGACGACTCGATCCGCAAAAAGAAGTACTCGCAGCAGCCCTACTGGCACGTCGAACGCGCGCGGATCGGAGCCGGTCGCGAGGTGCCGGTGGAAGTGGTGGTGAATGGCAAGGCGGTGGCGCGGGAGGTGATCCAGGCGGATGGCAAACTGCGCGACTTCAAGGCCACCGTCCCCATCGAACGCAGCAGCTGGGTGGCCCTCCGCATTCTGCCGAGTTCCCACACCAATCCCGTGTGGGTGAAGGTGGCGGACCGGCCGGTGCGCCCCTCGCGCGCGTCGGCGACGTGGTGCCTGGAGGGGGTGGATCGCTGCTGGTCGAACAAGGAGCGGTTCATCGCCCCGGCGGAACTGGGCGAGGCGCGCGCGGCGTACGAGCACGCGCGTCAGACGTACCGCGCCGTCCTGGCCGCGGCGGAGGCCGAGTAGCGCGAACTCTCGTGTTGCGCGGGCGCCCGGTCCCGGGGCAAGGTCCGCGCCAGTGAAACACGCCGGACGAACGACGACCGGATAGCGTCCGTGGAGAAGTCCGCGGACGCCGCAACGCCTCGCACCCGAGTGGTCCGAGGCGTTTTCGTTTCCGTGGATCCGGTGCGGGAGCCGCGACGTGGGGCGGAGAAAGTCATGCGCCATGAGATACGTGCTGAAACAGAAGCTGTGGAGTTTCGGGGATGACTTCCTCATCCGCGACGCTTCGGGTGAGACCGCATTTCGCGTGGACGGCAAGGTGTGGTCGATCGGTGACAAGCTGGAGTTCCAGGACGCTTCGGGACGGGAGTTGGCCTTGATCCGGCAGAAGCTGTTGTCCTGGGGGCCGACGTATCGCATTGAGCGCGGGGGGCGGGTGGTGGCCGAGGTGCGCAAGCATCTGTTCAGCTTCCTGCGCTGCCGGTTCACCGTGGATGTGGAGGGTCCGGACGACCTGGAAGCGAGCGGCAGCTTTCTGGACATGGAGTACACCTTTCGCCGTGGGAACCGGGTGGTGGGCGAGGTGAGCAAGCGCTGGTTTTCGTGGGCGGACACCTATGGTGTCGACGTGGCGGAGGGCGAGGATCCGGTGTTGATCCTGGCCAGCACGGTGGTGATCGACATGGTGTGCCACCAGGAGAGTCGGAAGGGTTGAGAGGGGGCGGGATCGCGGGACGTGGCGAAGGATTTTTGAACGGAGTTTGGAAGCGATGAACAACGACGCAGAGAACAACCCGCAGCCGATGGCGGCGGCGAAGACGGAGGTGCAGCGCAAGACACTCGATCAGCGCGAGCAGATGAACGAGTTGATGCGCCTGCGGCATTCGGCGGCGCACATGATGGCGGCGGCGGTCTGCCGGCTCTGGCCGGAGGCGCGCCTCGACATCGGACCTCCGACCGAGGAGGGGTTCTACTACGACTTCGACCTGCCGCATCGTTTCTCCCCGGAGGACTTCCCGCGCATCGAGGAGGAGATGCGCAAGATCGCCAAGGAGAACCAGGTCTTCGAGAAGACCGTTCGCACCCGCGAGGAGGCCAGGGCCCATTTCGTGGCGAAGGGGCAGACCTACAAGCTCGAGCGCCTGGGGGACATTCCCGAGGGTGAGGCGATCAGCTTCTTTCAGAACGGCGAGTTCATCGACCTTTGTGCCGGGCCGCACGTGATGCGCACGGGCAATGTGAAGGCCTACAAGCTGCTCTCAGTGGCCAGCGCCTATTTCCGCGGCAACGAGAAGAACCCGCAGCTGCAGCGGCTGTACGGCACCGCCTTCCGCAATAAGGAGGAGCTCGAGAACTGGGTGAAGATGCAGGAGGAGGCGAAGCGTCGCGATCATCGCCGCATCGGCCAGGAGATGGGGCTGTTCGCCTTCGACTCCGAGTACGTGGGACCCGGACTCGCCCTGTGGCTGCCCAAGGGAGGGGTGCTGGTGGAGGAGTTGGAGAAGTTGGCGAAGGAGGCGGAGTTCCAGGCCGGGTATGTGCGCGTGCGCACGCCGCATCTGGCGAAGGAGAAGATGTACCGCACCTCGGGGCACTTGCCGTACTACGCGGAGTCGATGTTTCCGCCCATGGAAATGCTGGAGGAGGACGAACGGAAACGCCGCGATGTTCTGGTGGAGAAGCGCGCGGATTTGATCCAGCTCGCGGACTCCTTGGAGAAGGCGGTTTCACCGAATCCGGCGGGGCTGACCCTTGAGCAGGTGAGGCACGACATTGCCAAGCTGGAGACGGAGATCTCGCTGTTCGGCGGGCGGTACTATCTGAAGGCGATGAATTGCCCGCACCATCATCGCATCTTCGCGGCGGAGCCGCGCAGCTACCGCGACCTGCCGCTGCGGCTGGCGGAATACGGCACGTGCTATCGGTACGAGCAATCGGGTGAGTTGTTCGGCCTGATGCGCGTGCGCGCGTTGCAGATGAACGACGCGCACATCTATTGCACCGCCGAACAGTTCGCGGACGAATTTCGCGCGGTGAACGAGATGTATCTGAAGTACTTCAAGATCTTCGGCCTGGACAAGTACCAGATGCGCTTCTCCACGCACGACCCGGCGCGGCTGGGGCAGAAGTTCGTCAATGAGCCGGAGCTCTGGCTGAAGACCGAGGACATGGTGCGGCGTGTGCTCATCGAGTCCGGCATCAACTTCGTCGAGGTCCCCAACGAGGCGGCGTTCTACGGTCCGAAGATCGACGTGCAGGTGTGGAGCGCGATTGGGCGCGAGTTCACCATCGCCACCAACCAGGTGGATTTCGCGGTGCCGGCGCGGTTTGGGTTGGCCTACCGTGATCGCGACAACACGGACAAGGTGCCGCTGTGCATTCATCGCGCGCCCCTCGGCACGCACGAGCGGTTCATCGGTTTTCTCATCGAGCATTACGCCGGGAATTTCCCTCTCTGGCTGGCGCCGGAGCAGGTACGGGTCCTGACCCTGGGCGACGACGAGCCGTTGGTCGCGTATGCGCGGGGGGTGGTGGAGGAGTTGCGCTCGCACTTCGTGCGCGCGGAAGGCGACTACACGACCAACAAGATCAACGGCAAGGTGCAGGACGCGGAGAAGGCGCGGGTGCACACCATGCTCGTCATCGGCGGTCGCGACCGCGAGGCGGGGGCGGTCAGCGTGCGCGTGCATGGCAAGGGCAACCTTGGCGCGCGCCCGCGCGGCGAGGTGATTGCAGATTTGGTTCAGTCGATCCGCGAACGGCGGAGCCACTAGCCATGGAACTGGACCTGGAAGGCGACCTGGCGGAGCGCGCGTATCCGATCCTGGCCAGTCTGGTGACCCCGCGGCCAATCGCGTTGGTCACCTCCCTGGGGCCGGACGGGGTGGTGAACGCCGCGCCGTTCAGCTTCTTCAACGTCCTTGGCGCCGAGCCGCCCATCGTGGCGTTCGCGCCGGGGGACCGCGAGGATGGCACGCCCAAGGACACAGCGCGCAACGTACGGTTGAACCAGGAGTTCGTGGTCAACCTGGTGGACGAGGCGATCGCCGAGGCCATGAACGCCTGTGCGGCATCCTTGCCTTACGGCGTGAGCGAGTTGCAGCGCGCCGGACTTACCCCGTGTCCCTCCACCTCGGTGAAGGTGCCGCGGCTCGCCGAGGCGCCCGTCGCCCTGGAGTGCCGCGAGTGGGGGACACTGGAGATCGGACGCAACCGCGTGGTCATCGGAGTGGTGCGTCGCGTCCACCTGCGGGATGCCTTCTGGGATGCCACGACTCGGCGGGTGATCTCCACGGACCTGCATCTCATCGGCCGCATGGCGGCGCCACACTGGTACTGCCGCACCCGCGACCGGTTCGAACTGCGGCGTCCAGACTGACGGTCTCGGAACCGCGGCCCGCTTACGGGCAGGGCAGGGCAGGGCGGGGGACGATTGGCTCCCGCAGCTCGTCCCACGGCGGTGGACGGCGTCCCGGCATTCCCGTACACGCTAGGGGTATGGGCCCCCGGGCAGTGGCACGCCGACGATCCAAGCCGGACGCGACACCGGGTGGTGGCGACGTCCGTGCTGCCTTCGGTCACCTCGACCTGCCCACGTACGTGCCGGCTGTGCCGGATCCCAACCCGTTGTTCCTCGAGCAACGGGTGTATCAGGGCAGCAGCGGGCGCGTGTATCCCCTGCCGGTGATCGATCGCATTGCGGAGCAGAGCGCGCCCCGTCGGTGGAAGACGGTGGTGCTCGAGAACCAGTATTTGTGGGTCCTGATCCTTCCCGAGCTGGGGGGGCGCGTGCATGCGCTCGTGGACAAGACCAACGGGTATGACCTGATCTATCGGCAGGAGGTGATCAAACCCGCCCTGGTGGGGTTGGCAGGACCGTGGTTGAGCGGCGGCATCGAGTTCAACTGGCCGCAGCACCATCGGCCGGCCACCTTCATGCCCACCGACGTGCAGCTCGAGCGTGGGGTGGATGGTTCGATCACCGTCTGGTGCGGCGACCACGATCCGTTGCAGCGCATGAAGGGCATGCACGGACTCTGCCTTCGGCCAGGGGTGGCGCGGCTCGAACTGCGGGTGCGCGTCGCGAATCGCACGCCCTTCACCCAGACGTTTCTCTGGTGGGCCAACGTGGCGACTCGTGTGCACGAGGGGTATCAGAGCTTTTTTCCCGGGGACGTGACCGCGGTGGCGGACCACGCCCGACGTGCGATGAGCGCGTTCCCGCGGTGTCGCGGACGGTACTACGGGGTGGATTACGCCGCGCGCGGCCGGCACGGCATTCCCTCGGACGAAATTCCCTCCCGGTACGTGCCGCCCCACGTGCGGGGCGGGCGCTTGAGGCCGGGCGAGGTGGCTTATTCCGCCGCCGACCTCGGGTTCTACGCCAACATCCCGGTGCCCACGTCCTATATGGCGCTCGGGAGCCGGGGGGATTTCTTCGGCGGCTACGACCATCAGGCAGGCGCGGGATTGGTGCATGTCGCGAATCACCATCTCTCGCCCGGGAAGAAGCAGTGGACCTGGGGGAATCACGAGTTCGGGTATGCCTGGGATCGGAATCTGACGGATCCCGACGGAACTGGGGAATGCGCGCCGTACATCGAATTGATGGCGGGCGTGTACACGGACAACCAACCCGATTTCAGCTTTTTGATGCCGGGCGAGACCCGGACCTGGACCCAGTACTGGTATCCGATCCAACGCCTCGGACCTGTGCAAGCGGCCAACCCGCGGGCGGCGATCCATTTTGATTCGGAACGCGACGGCGTGGAATTGGGCGTGGTCGTCACCGCGCAACTTCCGCGGGCCCGCATCGAACTCGAGCGTGCGGGGGGCGGCGGACGGCGCACGTGGCGTCAGACGCTGCAGCCCGGGCGGCCTTTCCTTCGTCGGCTGTCCAAAGTTCAAGACGGGCGCGATGCCGGAGGGTGGGTGGTACGCGTTCGCGACGAGAACGCTCAGCTGGTACTCGAATACCGGCACGAACCGGTCCCGAGAACGCCGATGCCCGCGGCGGCCCGGGAGCCCGAGACGCCGCGCGCGATGGCGAGCGTGGACGAGTTGTTCCTGACTGGAGTGCACCTGGAGCAGTATCGCCACGCGACCCGCTGTCCGACGGCGTACTGGCGCGAAGGGCTGCGGCGCGACCCGGGTGAAGCGCGTTGCCACACGGCGCTCGGGCGTTGGCATTTGCGTCGGGGAGAGTGGGACTTGGCGGAGGCGCATTTGCGTCGCGCGCTCGAGCGTTTGACGCGTTGGAATGCGAATCCATCCGAGGGCGAGGCCTTGTACCTGCTGGGCTGGTGCCGGCGATCTCAGGATCATCACGACGAGGCGTATGACCTGTTTTACAAGGCCACCTGGAACCAGGCGTGGCAGGGAGCGGCGTTTCAGGCGCTGGCGGAGATCGACGCCGGGCGTGGCGATTGGGAGCAGGCCGAGGCGCACTTGCAGCAGGTGCTGCGCGTCAATCGAGATCACCCGGGTGCGCGTGGTCTGCTGGCTGTGACATTGCAGAAGCAGGGGAGAAAGGCCGAGGCGCGCGCCCTGTTGGACGACACGTTGAAGCACGATCCCCTGGATGCCTGGGCGCGATGGATGCGCGGCCGAC
>JADLFD010000196.1 GCA_020845805.1 Verrucomicrobiales bacterium
ACCGTGTCGCGCGTCGCCTGCAGGGAGGGCGCGGTCCGTTCAAACACCAGATTCGACACGTCTGCGGAAAGGCCCACCTGAGCCAACGGCGGTTGGTAACCGGCACCGCTGATGCCAGGCACGACCAAGTAGATCGCCGGCGGCAGATCCGCGAGACGGAACGTGCCGTCCTCGCGGGTCACGAGGTCATAAGCGACCTCGGAGCCGGCCACGGTCCCCGTCACGCGCACCGGCACGCCACCCAAGCCGACTCCCGCGGCACGCACCACTCCGGACAGGGACCACCGCGTCAGGCTGGCCTCGAGGGCGCCCGCATCCGGCCCTGCCCCGTCCAAGCGCGAAAGCCCACGCTGATCCCACTTCGGACTCGCCATCGCATCGGCCAGGTCGATGGCCGGACTCAGCACCAGGGGCTGCAAGCCGGGCAATCCCTGCGTCCAAACTTGAAACCCACTCAGCCTGGGATGGGCGCCCCGGACCGAACCCGGTCCCGCAGTTGGGGTGCCGGCATCGGAGAACAGGTTGTGGCCCGCGTCCGACACCTCGCCATGCACGGTCGTCAGTTCCGTGCTGGCCAGGATCGAGTTGATCACCACCGCGCGCCCGGGGGCCTCCACCGCGAGGGCGCTGCCTCCGCGTCGGCCCGCGGCCCCGGCTTCGCCAAAGAACGAATCGCCGGCGGTCCCGCCGATGCCGTTGGTTCCGGTGTTCCAGGCGAGGGTGACGTTGGTGAGCGCCACGCTCCCCAGCACATGAATCGCGGCACCCAAGCCGTCCCCGCCCGCGCCGCCATCCCCGGAAGTGAACGTACCCGCCACGCCGTTGCCCCCGTTCCCGCCGGCCATGAGATTGGTGTAGAAGGTGGTATTCACCACCCAACCCTCTCCCCACCAGGCGATGGCGCCGCCGCGAGCCGCGCCGCCCGTGGCTCCGTCCCGCCCCAGGCTCTCCAAGGTCGCGCCCGCCCGTGCACCGATCCCCCCGGTCACCAGATTGGTGGCGAAGGAGCAGCGGTCGACCGTCAGCCAACCGGTGCTGAACACCGCGCCCCCGGCGCCCTCGGCGCCCGGTCCACCCTGACCCGCGCCCAGGATGGCGGCTTCGGAACCACCGGCCCCGCCGTCGCCGCCCTCGGCGCTGTTCGCGGTAAACAAGCAACGCTCCAGCTCCATGGTCCCCGCGTTCCATAGGGCGCCGCCCCACGCCGCGGCGCCGCGCCCGCCATCCCCGCCGTGCCCCAGTCGAAACCCGCCGAGTCCCCGGTCGCCGCCTTTGCCTCCCTGGCCGCCCAGCGCCTGGTTGCCTTGAAAAATGCACTCCACCAGGCGGGCCGTGCCCTGGTTCTCCACCGCGCCGCCGCCCGCCGGAAAGCCGTCCGCCCCGCCCGTGCCGTTGCCCCCCACCCCGGGCAGGTTCTCTCCCGCCAACCCCGCCGCGCCGCTCGCGCCAATGGCCTTGCACGCGATGAAGGTCACGTTGCTGGCCACCAGGGTGCCTTCGTTGGCGATACCCGCCCCGCTGGCAGCCACCGCATCGCGCAGGATGCACTGGGAAATCTCGAGCCTCACGCCGGGCAGGACTTGCAGGATCCGGCGTACGCCGCCGCCCGAGAGGGTGACGGTGCGCCCCCCGGAACCGGCTCCCACCAGCGTGGTGTCGGCGGTGATGAGAATCGGCGTCTCGACGATCAGTGTCTCGGCGAAGGTCAGGGTGACCAACCCGCCACCGCGCAAGGCCTCGACCAACGCGCTCGTGCTGGCGGTCGCCACCGTGCCCTCCCCACGCACTCCCCGCCCCAGCCCGACCAGGCAGAGACAGGCGGCCAGGAACAACCGAAAGCGGAGGGCATACGGATAGAACATGGTGATTTCGCGCGCGGACCTCGCCGCGCAGTCAGGCCTTGGACAGGGCTCGTCTCTTACTCAGTTGCCAACCGACATGGCGACACTCACTCACTCACTCACTTAGGCAGGGACTTATTCGTAGGTCGCGATCACCTCGATCTCGACCGCGGCCCCGCGCGGCAGTGCCGCGACCTGCACCGTGGAGCGGGCCGGGTAATCGCCCTGGAAATAGCGGCCGTACACTTCGTTCATCGCCGCGAAAGCCGACAGATCGGTCATGAACACCGTGCACTTCACCACTTGGCCGAAGCCGAGTTTCTGATCGTCCAGGATGAGCTTGATGTTCTCCAGCACGCGTTCGGTCTGCGCCCGGATGTCGCCCGCCACCAGTTGCCCCGAGGCGGGATCGAGCGGGATCTGGCCGGAGCAGAAGAGCAGCGAGCCCACCCGCACCGCGTGGTTGTAAGGGCCGACAGGAGCCGCGCCCTGCGCGGGTCGGATGATCTGTTTCATGGGGTGACGTGCACGGTCGGAGCCCGTGCGAGGAGCGGCTCAGCGCTTCTCCTCGAACCAGGCCATTTGAATGTTCTCCAGGACCTTCTCGTTGGAGGCGTTGGGGTCGCCCCCGAACTCCGCCAGCTCACACACCATTTTGTGGAGCTTGGGAAAGCTCAGCTTGAGCGGGTCCTGATCCGGGAATTTGTCCGCCAGGGCCCAGGCCACTTCTTCGTGGTCTTTCCAGGTGAGTTTCATGACAGGGAGTAGGGAGTGGGATCGGCACACCGTGGAGGGCGCTGCGGACGCCGCCGGGTGATCCTCCCCATGGATTATTTGTTACGGTTGCGCCGGCTCGACTTGGATTCCTTGCCCGCGTCGATCGGAGGCTGGTTGGTGGAACCGGGGGTCACCCCCAGGCGTTCGGCCATTTCGGCTTCCTCACGCTGGAACTCGCGCACCGTGGCCGCGGCGTTGGGCAGCGAACGCTGCTCCAGCTCGGCGAGGCGGGTGGCATCCTGCGGGGTGTTGAGGATGGTGGGGCGGATCAGCACGATGAGTTCGGACCGCTGCTTGAAGCTGTTCTTGCTACGAAAGGCCCAGCCCAGCACGGGGATGTCCTTCAGCCAGGGAACACCGCTGTTGGATTCGGTGCTTCGATCGGTGATGAAACCGCCCAGGATCACGGGCTCGCGGTCGCGCACCGAGAGCACGGCACTAGCCGACCGCGTTCGGATGGTGGGCACTTCGTCCTGGCCCACCTTCACGGAGGGCCCGAGCTGGTCGATCACCTGCTCGACCTCCAGCGTCACCAGACCGTCCGGAGTGATATAAGGCGTGACGTTGAGGCGGGTGGTCACCGCCTTCTCGTCGTAGGTCGTGTACGGCTGGTACGATGTGCCGATGCCGCCGCCGTAGTACGGAGAGCTGCTGCGCGGATACGGGACCGTGTCCCCGATCTCGAACTGCGCCGACTGCGCGTGCGTGGTCTGGATGCGCGGGCGGGCGAGCACCTTGGCATTCGAATCGTTGGCGATGGCCGTGATGGCGACGGAGAAATCGTCGCGATACTGGCCGAAATAGCTGAAGCCGCCGGGCAGGATGGAACCCAGCAGATTGGTGGCGATGCTGGCGTCGTTGACCGAGCCGCCCGCCGTGGCCCAGTTCCCGAACTGCTGCGGGCGCTGGGCCATGCTTACGCCGAAGTCCTTCCCCTTCTCCAGCCCGACCTCGAGGATGATCGACTCGATCAGCACCTGCGCGAGCAGCGTGTCGATCTTGGCCACGATGTTGGTCAGCATCTTGAAATCCTCCTTGTTGGCGTACACCAGCAGGGAGTTCGAGCGCATGTCGGGGATGATGCGCGCGTCGGCCAGAAGGTTGTATTGGCCACCGCCGCCCCCGCCCACCGCGGCACTGCTGACCTGACGCAGCCGATCAGCAAAGGTGCTGCGCGCGCCTCCGGGACTGGTCATGCCAGTGCCCCCCGCGCCCGTGCGGTTGGCGAGATTGTTCTGCTGCGGCGAAAACGGCGAATTGCCCCCCGTGGTGCCGGTTCCGGTGCTGCCGGTGGTCCCGGAACGGAACCCGCTCGCGCGGTTGGAAGTGCGACCTGCGCCGCTCGACGGCGATCCCGTCACCACGCTGTTCAGGGTGTCGAAGATCTCGTCCACCTTGCCGTACCGAATGGGGATCACCTCGAGCTTGTAGTCGAGCTCCGGCGTGACATCGAGCTCCTTGATCAGCTCGGCCATGCGTTTCACGTTGGCCGACATGTCGCGCACGATGAAAAAGTTCTGATCATCGAACACCAGCACGGGGTTTTGCACCTTGCCCGACGCAAACTGCTGCACCGCCTGCGCAATGTCCCCGGGCTTGATCTTGGTCACCTTGATCAGCTTGGTCACGAACTGGCCCAGCTCGGAGTACGTCTCCGCGGGCTGGTCGTCCGCCTTCGCACCCTCCTGCACCGCCTGCTGGGAAGGCACCACCTTCATGAACTTCTCGCCCACCGGGATCACCGAGATGTTGTTGAGCGCGAGCACGGCGTTCATGGCCTCGATGGCCTCGGTGCGCGTCAGGTCCTCAAACTTCAGGTTGATCGGCCCACCGGCGAGCTGAGGCGGACGCAACAGGACGCGGCGCACCAGGCCCGCGTACAGATCCAGCGCGGTCTCGAGCGGCGCATTGGGAAGGTTCAGCGTGACGAGATCGTCGTCGGTGAGCTGGGCCGCCTCCTCCGGAGTCATGCTGGGCTCCCCTTCCGCGGGAGCGTTGGTCGAGGCACCACTGACCGGTGCGGGGGCACCCGCCGCCGGTGCGAGTGTCGGGGTCACCGCCCCTCCGGGACTCCCGCGAAGACGCGACTGGATGGGGCGGACGGCAGGGGTCGGCGTGCTGGAAGCGGGGTTGCCACCCGGTGGCGCCACCGGCGGCTGCGCGGATGCCGTTCCCCAGGCACACAGCACCAGGTAAAGGACCGCGGCGGCTAACCAACGCAGGGCCCCGGCGATCCGACCTGGCGGATCCTGCCGGCGCCCCATGGTATCGACGCCCGAATTGGAGGAGGTGGAGGACATAGGCTGGATCATGGCGCCGGGCGAACCACCGGCTTGGAATTGGAAGTCACGTTGGTGGAGGTCGTCGTCACGCGCGAGGCGGACGGAATGACGACCGCGTTGCTGGCGGAACGGGGCGCCGCAGCACCCGGTGCCACCGCCCGAACCGCGGGATTGGTCGCGTTGGCAGGAGTGGGGACCGCGGTCCCCGGAGCCGCCTTGGGCGCGACCTTGGGGATGCTCGCCACCAGCTTCACCGTCCCCACCAGGTTGGTCTTGCCCTGCGCACGCGCGTCAAAATTGCCGGGCACCATGTTCAACTCCTTCACGCGGATGGTGGAATTGCTGGCCCCGACCCGGTACAGGAAGTCGACGAACTGCGTCTCGGTACCGACCACCTGGCTCATGGACAGGCTGATGGCCTCGAAGAAGGCGTTGGTGGCCGCTGTGGTGCCGGTGGCGCGCTCCGGCAGCACCTCGCCCCAGGTGCGCACCGAAAGCCCCACCTCGCGCGCAGTGCGTTCCATATCGGTCCGGAACTGAATGCGCTCCTCCCCGGCCGGCAGCACCGAGCCCGCCTCCTGCAGCTTCCGCAGGTTGGCTTCGTAGGTGGGGCGCTTGGCGATCTCGCTCTCGAAACGCGTCTTCTTCTCCGTCAGCGCCTCGTATTCGTTGGCCAGCACGCGGTAGTCGCCGAACCGCGGCCAGATCAGCCAGTAGTTCAACACCACCACCGCGATCACCAAAATGATCACCACCAGCCGGCGTTCGGACGGCGAGAGGTTGAGTCGGTCGAAGAAGCGCAGCATGGCTCAGATCTCCTGGCGCAGAATCTTGCAGGTGAAACTCCACTGCGTCTGCGGCGTGCCCTGCACGGTGCGCGCGGTGGTGGGACGCAACTGCACCTCGCTGAACAGATTCGTGTTCCCCACGATCTTCTTCCGCAGGTTCTGCCAGTACTCAGTGATCTTCGACTCCTGGCCTTGTGGCGCGTACCCCGTGATCACGAGAGTCTGGCCGCCCGAAAAGGTCAGACTTTCCAGGCTCAACTCCTCGGGCATCACTTCCACCGTCGCCAGCCAGGAATCCAGCGCCGCATACCGCAGGTTGACCATCTCCTGCAGCACCTGCGTCTGGGCCTTGAGTCGCAGGGTGTTCGTGTACCCGATGTTGGTCTGCGCCACCTGGTCGGCCAACTGCTCGTGCCGGTAGCGCTGCACCTCCACCGCACCGAGATAAATCAGGACGCCGATCAGATACGCGCCCAACAACGCCCCCAGCCCACCCATCCAAAGCCGATCGGTGAACTCCTGCCGGTAGCGCGCCGCGAGTTCGGGCGGCAGGAGATTCGAGCCCGCCTCACCCGCGGCTGCACGCGCCGCCGTGGACGCGGCCAGCGACTCGTCCGAAGCCGCCTCCCGCACCACGACCTGGGTCGACAACTCCCGTTCCAGGGTGGCACGCCACGCGTCCGCCACGGCGTGTTCCGCCACCAGGAAGGTGCGGCTCAGATCCGCCGTCCAGCCCTCGATCTCCCCCGCCCAGGCGAGGCGCCCCAACTCGTCCCGCAATTGCCGCGGCCAGCGCTCGTCCGCGGCGAGATTCACCACATTCAACGCGCGCAAGGCGCCATCGGCCACCCAACCGACCAGGCAGACGCGCTGTTCGCCCGCCTGGTGCACCAGGATGTACGCGCCATCGGTATCGAACTGCACCCCGGACACGAACGAGAGCAGAGGCGTCTCCACGCGGTCGGCACAGAACCCGCGCTTCTCGAGCGCCCCCAGGCATCCCTCCACCTCGCTCCGCGCGGCGATCATCACCAGGACGGGCAACCCGGCCTTGGTCGGCGCCGACTTCAAAATCTCGTGCCCCCACACCACCTGGCCCACCGGCAGCGGTGACAACCGCTCCAACTGGAGTTCGACCATCCCCGCCACTTCCGCGGCGTCGTCGGTGGGGAGGAGCACCAACTGGACAAACACCGGACGCCCGCTCAGCCACAGGACATTGGCGCGTGGACGAATCAGCTGCCCCCATCCCTTGCCCACCAACTTGGCGGGCAACGCGCGATCCACCGGGGCGTCCACCACGCCCGCGGGTTTCATCTCGTGACCGGTGAACGTCCACACGCGGGACGTCCCCGCCGCGTCACGCAGGATGCGGGTGCCGTACAGGTGTTGAGGGCGTCGGGCTTTGGCCATGGCTCGAAGAAAGGGAATGCCGTCGCAGGGCTCAGCCGCGGCTGTCCTCCATCAAGGCGCCCAGGTGTTCCTCGGTCTGCGTCACCCGCAGCACTTCCTCGATGGTGGTCTGCCCCGCTTTCACCTTGTTCCATCCGTCGTCGCGCAGGGTGCGCATGCCGGCATCGATCGCCCGCGCGGCCAGCGTGGTGGCCGGGGACCGATTCATGATCAGCGGCCGGATGGTCTCCGTGACCACCAGCAACTCGTAGATGCCCATGCGCCCCTGGTACCCCAGGTCGCGGCACTCCTGGCACCCGGCGCCCTTCCAGAAACGCGCAGTGCCGATCTCCTCCTCGGGGAACCCGATGCGTCGCAGGTAGGCGGGATCGACCGTCTGCTCGGTCTTGCAGTGCTTGCAGATGGTGCGCACCAGGCGCTGCGCCAGCACCGCCTCCACCGAGGACGCCACCAGGAACGGTTCGATACCCATGTCGATCAGGCGTGTGAACGCGCTGGGGGCATCGTTCGTATGCAGCGTGCTGAACACCAAATGCCCCGTGAGCGCCGCCCGAATGGCGATCTCCGCGGTCTCGAGATCGCGGATCTCACCAACCATGACCACGTTGGGATCCTGGCGCAGGATGTGCCGCAACCCCATGGCGAAGGTGAGTCCGATCTCCGGACGCACGGCGATCTGGTTGATGCCCTTCAACTCGTACTCCACCGGTTCCTCGATGGTGATGATGCGCTTGTGCACCGAGTTGATGGTGCTGAGAAAGGCGTAGAGAGAGGTGGACTTCCCGGACCCGGTCGGTCCGGTCACCAGCACGATGCCGTGCGGCTTGATGATCATCTCGCGCAGCGCCGCCTCGTCCCGCGCCGCATACCCCAGCTTCTCCAGCGTGAGGAAAATCTTCCCGCGCGTCAGCAGACGCAGGGACACGCTCTCCCCCCAGACCGTCGGCACGGTGGAAACCCGGATGTCGAGCTCCTCACCCTTGATGCGCACGTTGATGCGGCCGTCCTGCGGAAGTCGTTTCTCCGAGATGTTCATCCCGCTCATCACCTTGATGCGCGAGATGATCGCCGCCTGGAACCGCTTCAACTGCGGCGGCATCGGGGTCTGGTGCAGGATGCCGTCGATGCGATACCGGATGCGGAGCTCGTCCTCCGCCGGTTCGAAATGGATGTCCGTCGCCCGATCCTTGAACGCCTCCCAGATGATCTGGTTGACGAACTTGATCACGCTGGCGTCCTGATCCCCCTCGGTGATCTCGCGGTCGCCCGTGACGTCCAGGTCGATGGCTTCGTCCTCGGCCATGCCGTCGAGGGTTTCGGCGCCGACCCCGTAAAACCGCTTGAGCGCTTTCTCGACCTCGAGCCGCGGGGCCAGGCCGAACTCCACGGGGCACTGTGCCTCGTACTGCACGGCGTTCATCATTGCCGCGTCGAACGGGTCGCTCACCGCCAACTGAAGCACGCCGTTCTCCAGCCGAGTGGGGAAGACGACATATTGGAACGCCACCTTCGTCGAAACCCGCTTCTGCGCCTCGGGCTGTGGCGGGTTGCGCGGCAGATCCAGGTAGTCCCAACCCAACACCGGCGCGAGCTTCTGCAGCGTCTGATCCTCGGAAAACCCCGCCTCGCGGCCGAGATACGCGAGGAAGGTCTCGGTGTTCCCGTTGTCCCGCGAAGTGCGCCACGAGCGCGCCTGCGCTTCCAACGGGCCGCTCACCGGAATGCCGGCAGCGGTCAGCAGATCTTTGACGGGGCGTAGGGCCATTTACAGGCGGCGGAGCGTGCCACAGGCTTCAACAAGCGGACAGGCCTAAAGTTGCGCGGAGGACGACGACCTTTTTTCGCCCCCCTCCCCGCTCCACACCCTCCCCCGGAGGTGGGGAACGTCCCCGCACCGGAAGCGACGCCCCGCCTTCCATGCCGACCGTTTCCCGATTCCCTCCCGGCCCCGGTTCCCGCAAGCTTCCCGCGCGACACATGGACTACGAAGCGGTCATCGGCCTTGAAACCCACGTCCAGCTGCGGACGCGTTCGAAGATGTGGTGCGGTTGCGAAAACGCCTTCGGCGCCGAACCCAACTCCCACGTCTGCCCGGTCTGCCTCGGGCTGCCGGGGGTCCTGCCCGTGGCCAATGAGGAGGCCTTGCGCCTGACCGTGCTCACCGGTCTCCTGCTGCACTGCGACATCCCGCGCCACGCCAAGTTCGACCGCAAGAACTACTTCTACCCGGACGTCGCCAAAAACTACCAGATCACCCAGTACGACCGGCCGTCCACCATCCGGGGCTACCTCGATTTTGAATTCGAAGGCCGCGTGGCACGCGTGAACATCACCCGCGCACACCTCGAGGAGGACGTGGCTAAGAACGTCCATTTCGCGCGCGAGAGCGGCGTCGACTTCAACCGCGCCGGCGTCCCCCTGCTGGAAATCGTGTCGGAACCCGAGCTCACCGGGCCCGAGATGGCGCAGGCCTACCTCAACGCACTCACCGAACTCCTCGTCCAGGGCGGCATCAGCGACTGCGACATGGAAAAGGGCATGGTGCGCTGCGACGTCAATGTCAGCGTCCGCCCACGCGGCGCCACCCAGCTCGGCGCCAAGATCGAGATCAAGAATATGAACACGTTCTCCGGCGTGCGTCGCGCGCTGGAGTACGAGATCCCCCGCCAGATCGAGGCCGTGTCCCGCGGCGAATCGCTGCGCCAGGAAACGCGCCGGTGGGACGATGACGCCGGCATCACCGAACCGATGCGCAGCAAGGAGCACGCACACGATTACCGGTATTTCCCCGACCCCGATCTCCTTCCCTTCGAGCCGTCCGAGGCCTGGAAGCTCGAGGTGCAACAGCGCGTGATCGAACTGCCCCTCGCCCGGAAGCAGCGGTTCATCCGCGACTACGCCCTCCCGCCCGGCGACGCCGAGGTCTTCAAGAGCAACATTCCCCTGGGCCGATTCTTCGAAGGCGCGGCGCGCGGCCACGCCAACCCCAAGGCCGTCGCCAACTGGGTCATCAACAACCTGGCCGCCAAACTGAAGGAGTCCGGCATCACCCTGGATGCCGTCCCCTTCCCCCCGGAGGCCGTGGGGGAACTCGTCCGCCTGGTCGATTCGGGCCGGATCAGCGGCAAGATCGCCCAGGAAGTGTTCGCCGAGATGTTCGCTTCCGGGCAACGCCCGGAGGCCATCGTCGAGGCAAAGGGACTGTCCCAGGTCAGCGACACCGGAGCGCTCGAGACGTTCTGCGACCAGGCCATCGCTGCAAATCCCGGACCCGCCGCCGACTTCCGCAATGGCAAGGAGGCGGCCCTCAACTTCCTCAAGGGTCAGGTGATGAAGCTCAGCAAGGGCAAAGCCAACCCCGCGATGGTGGGCGAGGTTCTGACCCGCCGCCTCAAGGGGTGAGACGGAGTGACCGACGAGGGCTCCGCAGGCGCCTCAGGCATGGAGCGGCGATCCGCTCCCTTCCTCATCCTCCTTCTTCTCCGGGACTTCCACGGCCACCGGCTCGCGGATGCCACCCATGCGATCGAAGTTGCGGACCTTCTCGATCACCATCGCGGTCAGCGCCTGGCCCGCCGGCACGATCAACACGCCATCCAGCGTGCTGAGATCCGAGATCAGCACGTGACCCGGCTCCAGGCCGCGCACCTTGACCAGCAACGTCCGCCGGGAGGGACTCGCCACGGGGAGCAGCGTGTGATGCAGACGCGCGACGTCCTCGATGATCGCCGGGTCGAACACCCCCTCCCGCTCCCGCATGAGGAGCAGGCCGTTTCCGCGGGCCGCTCCCCGCTCGGCGAGCTCGTGGAGCTCGATCAGCACCCGTAACACGCGCGCGCCATAGGGAATGTCGACGCCCGCCAGGTCGTCATGGGGGAACCCGGAGCCATCGAAATTCTTGCGCTGGTACCTCACGATCTGGGCGACACCGTCCAATCGCGGGATGGGGGCCAACAAATCCGCTCCCGTCAGTGGCACACGCGCCAGCATGTCCTTCTCCGCCCCCGTCAGCCCCTGCGCCGCACGATGACGTTTCACCACGAACTGGGGGATGGTGACGAATCCGATCTGGGACAGCAGCGCCGCCACTTCACACTCCCAGCTGACTGGACGCCCCAGGGCGCGGAGCAATTCCCGCACCTCGTCGCGCAGGGTTTGGCCCAACCCGAACGACACCGGATCCACCATGGATAAGATCTCCACCAGCGTGGCGACCGCCCCGCGCAACGTGTTCTCCAGCAGCTCACGTTCCACCGTGGCCAGGTGATGTTGTTGCAGGCCGGCGCGCAACGCGTCGGAGAGCTGGTCAGGGGAACACGGCTTGCTGAGAAATCGAAACACGTGCCCGCGGTTCACCGCCTCGGCCGCCGTCCGTTGCTCGGCGTTCCCGGTCAGCATGATGCGCACCATGTCCGGGTAGCGCTCCGCCACCCGACTCAAAAGTTCCACCCCGTTCATGCCGGGCATGTTCATGTCAGCCAGCAGCACCGGGAATGGGCCGGAAGTCTCAAGGATGCGCAGCGCCTCCTCGCCGCTGGCACACGCTTCAAACAAGAAGTCCCGTCGCAGCACGCGCTGGAAGGCACTGACGACCATCGGATCGTCGTCGACGCAGAGAATCCGGGGCACGCTCATGGTGGATTCAGTTTCGAGGGCTCCTGACGAGGGTTCTCCACACCCGGAGGCGTTCGGTCAGACCAAGCCGCTCGACGAACTCGGTGTCCAGGATCGCCTCCGCCTCCGGCTCGGTCCCCCAACGCTCCGCGGTCACGAAGGCATCCGCCACATGGAGCACGCCCAGCGGGCAGAGCACCGATCCGGAAACCAGGCTCGGGCGATGCTGGAACTTGATCGCCTCCACCACTGGATGAGGCAAACCCCAGAGTCCGAGAAGATACGCGCCCAGATCGGCGTAGGATGCCCCGTGCACCGCCACCTCGGCGAGCCACACAGGCAAGGCACGCGCAGCGGCGAAGCGCTCCGCCTCGTCACAGGCCTCGGGCAAATGCTCGCGCAAGATCAACCGGCCGATGTCGTGCAACATGCCGGCGGCAAACGCACTGTCGCATTGAGGACGATCCAGGGACTCCGACTCGGCGATGGCGCGCGCCAGGAGGGCGACGTCCACGCTATGCCGCCGCAATGACTCGAGGAAACCCTCCGGCAACGGCGCTTCCGTCGCGTTCGAGAAGACGTGCATGGTCAGCACCAGGGTCTTGATGGTCTCCACTCCGAGATAACCCACCGCCTCGGCGGCGTTGGTAATGCCTCGGCCCAGTCCGAAGAACCCGGAATTCACCAACTTCAGAATGTCGGCCGTCATGCCGACGTCCTGCGCCACCAAGGCGCCGATGCCGGCCAGGTCGACGTCCGGTTCGACCAGGCGCGCCTGGATTTCGTGATACAGCCGCGGAAGGCTCGGCAACTCCCGGATCCGCCCCACCAACCGGCGCAGGTCCTCGTCGACCAACGACTCCTTCAGGGCCCCCGCGCGCGCCAGCGTCGATCGCAGGCCGTCGACGTCGCAGGGCTTGGAAAGAAACTGGTGCGTCGAACCCACGCACCGCATCACCATCGAACGATCGGCGTGTCCGGACAGGATGAACCGCACCGTGTGCGGATGTCGGCGCATGACCTCGTTGAGCAGTTGGGCGCCATCCATTCCCGGCATGCGCATGTCGGACACCACGACATCGAACGCACGGGTCTCGAGCTGTCGCAGTGCCTCCGGTCCGCTGCCCACGAAATCCATCTCCCAGTGCTTCCGCTCGCCGTGCAGCATGCGCTGCAGCCCCTGGAGGACCAGGGGCTCGTCATCCACGAAGAGGATGCGCGTCTTCATGCGGCCGGGTTGGCAACCTGGAGGGGTAGCCGGACGTAGAAGGTCGTGCCCTGGCCAGCCTCGGTTTCGAATCGGATGCTCCCCCCGTGCTTGTCCACGACGACCGAATGCACGATGGCCAGGCCCTGACCGGTGCCCTTCCCCACCGGCTTGGTGGTGAAGAACGGATCGAAGACGCGATCCCGAATTCGCTCCGGGATTCCCAGTCCGGTGTCCTGGACGCTGATCTCGACCTCCGTGCCCACCCTGCGGGTGGCGAGGGTGATCCGCCCCTTGGTGCCGGGGCGCTCGGCCACCGCGTCGCCGATGGCGTGCGCCGCGTTCACCACCAGGTTGAGAATGACCTGATTGAACTCCCCCACGATGCAGGGCACGCGCGGCAGCTCGGGATCAAAATGGGTCTCCACTTCGGCCACGTATTTCCATTCGTTGCGCGCCACGGCCACGGTGTTTTCGATGGCGTGATTGAGATCCGTCGGGGCCTTGTCCTCCGAACCCGGATGCGAGAACTCCTTCATCGCCCTCACGATGCTCGCCACGCGGCCCACGCCATGAAGCGACTGCTCCAGCGCCGTCGGGATCTCACGCAGGAGATAATCGAGGTCCAAGTGCTCGAAGGCCGCCGACGCCTCCGTCGCCAGCTCGGGAGACGCTCCCCCCTGCTGCACCGCGTCCAGCAGACGGCGGGATTGGTCGAACGCCGTGCGCAATCCTTGGAAGGCGTCCGCCAGGAAGCGCAGGTTGTCCCCCACATACTGGATGGGCGTGTTGATCTCGTGGGCGATGCCCGCCGCCAGCTGCCCGATGGATTCCATCTTCTGCGCGTGACGCAGTTGGATTTCCATCCGGGACTTGTCGCGCTCCGCCTCGACGCGATCGGTGATGTCCCAGAAGATGCCCTGGACCGCCGCCGCCGCACCGGCGCCATCGCGCACCACGAACTTGCTGACCTCCACGATGCGCTTCCGTCCCCCCGGGGTGGGGTACTCCTCCAGCATCAGCAGGGGCTCGCCGGTCTCCAGGACGCGCTGATCGTCCGCGCGAAACTTGTCGGCCAGCTTCGCCGGAAACAGCTCGGCATCGGTACGCCCCAGCACGGCGGATTCCTCGCGCCCGAGACTCCGGCAGAACTGCTGGTTCACATAGACGAACCGGCCCTCGCGATCCTTGCGGAACACACAGTGCGCCAGGTTGTCCATCACCGACCGATACAGTGCCTCCGACTCGCGCAACTGCTGTTCGGCCCGCTTACGCCCCGAGATGTCACTCTTGACGGCGATGTAGTGCGACACGAGGCCCGCACCGTCTCTCACCGGCGTGATGGTCATCTCCTCGTCGTACCAGGTGCCGTCCTTGCGCTGGTTGACCAGTTCCCCGCGCCAGGGTCTCCCGGCCTGGATCGTCGCCCACATGCCGCCATAGAACGCCGCGTCGTGACGCCCGGACTTGAGCATGCGCGGGGTCTTGCCCATCGCCTCCTCGGCGGTGAACCCAGTCAGCTGCGTGAACGCCGGATTGGCCCAAAGAATGATCCCGTGCGCGGTGGTGATGACGATGGCGTTCACCGCCGCGTTCAGCGCCGCGGTCATCAGGCGCAACCGCTCCTCCTCCTCCCGCCGCGCCGTCACGTCGCGAAAGATGGCCAGCATGCCGAGGCCCCCGTCCCGATCCCGATGCGCGGCCGCGGTGAACTCCAACGACAGGGGTTGTCCGTCCAACCGGCGCATGCGCAGTTCGAAACGGTTCTCATCCCATCCCTCGGCCACCGGGCGTCGGGCCAGCAGATGCTCATGCTGTCCGGCCGAAAGAAATTCGCGCAGATTCCGCCCCGTCAACCGCCCCTGGCCCCCGCACAGCATCTGCTCCGCCGCCGGATTGGCGAACACAACGCGGTCCTCGTGATCCGAGATGGTGATCCCTTCGGCGATGCTGTTGAGGATATGATGCGATTCAAGATCCGCGCGGTTCGAGGCCTCGGCCGGTGGCCCCTTGCCCGCTACCGCCGGCGCCTGATCCTCCGCTGCCGGCGGGGTTCTCGTGATGGACGAGATCGCGCTGATCAGGGCCTGTTCGTGAAACGGTTTGTGCAGGATGGCGGTCGCTCCCATGGACCGCGCGCGTTCCAAGTCGAGTCCTTCTCGCGCCCCGGCCATGAGGAGCACGGGGATCGAGGCGGTCACCGGGTCCTGCTGAAGTCCGTCGATGACCTGCGCGCCGCTGAGGTCCGCCATCGCATGGTCGCAGAGGATGAGATCCGGATGCTGCTCATGCGCCAGACCGAGTCCGGCCCGGCCGCTCTCCGCCTCGAGACATTCGTACCCGTACTTGCGGAGGACCGAACAGAACGCACCCGCCAGCCGGGTGTCATCATCAATGATCAGGAGGCGAGACGACATGGTTGCCCCATGCCGTATTTATCGGCCGCACTTGATGCGGCCTGAATCGCGAAGGGCCGCTCCTGCCTCCCCACAGAAACGGACCGCGGCGACGCAACGCCGCGGTCCCGTCCATTCCAGTCCAGTCCACCCCACCGGGTTACGGCAGGCGTTGGACGCGATAGAACCGGATCCCCGGACTCCCGCCCGTCAGCGCGCCGGTATCCACGAACTGGAATTCGCCGGTCAGCGACGTCATGGCGTCTCCGACTGGCACCCACACCGCCGGCAGGGTGTCCGAGTAGAACAACTGGTACCGCGCCCCCACGAGGCCGCTCCAGCGAACCACCGGCCCGGTCGCCGACCACTCGAGGCTTTCGATCACCGGACTCGGCTCCGCGGCACTGTTCACACGGCGCACCTGCAGATAGCGCCAGTTGGTCTCCAAACCCTGGCAGTAACTCGCCTGCAGGCCGACCGCCTCGATGATCGGGCTAATCACCGTCCAGGCCGGATCCGCCAGACGTTCCTTGCCCTCGACGAAGTATTCCGCGCCCAGCAGCGCATCCCACGTCAGGCAAAGCTGGAATGCCGCATCCAAGGACAAATGCACGTTGGGCACCGCCACGCTGGGCGGTGCAGCCGGCGGCAACGACACGCCCTGGATCACGCGGAAGTAGCGGAAATCCGTCGCGCCGTTCAGGCACAGGGACATCTCGGAACCGTCCCCACGCCGCGGTTCGGACACCACGGTCCAGGCGAGATCAGTGAGCTGGCGACGTCCTTCGACGAGGTACTCCAGCCCGTCCACCGTCGGCCATGCCAGGCAGATGCTGTCCACGGTGATCTCGATGCGCACCACCTCACCCGGCAACGCCTCCGGGGC
>JADLFD010000197.1 GCA_020845805.1 Verrucomicrobiales bacterium
TCACCGCGGTCGAGGGCTTGGAAGAACGCTTCAAACTGCGTCTGGTACGGGTGATCCGAGACATCCCCGGAGTCCAGCAACGGCACTCCCAACCGGCTCCATTCCTTCTTGCTCAGCGCACCCAGGCGCGTGCTGAAGAACCGATCGTCCAGCAGCGTCCCCTCGCTCCCCACCAGATGCACCCGGAAATAGTACGGCTGCTGGCAGTCGATCACCGAGGCGCACTTGCCCACGCGCCCGTCGCGGAAGCGCAGGATCGTCACACTGGTGGTCGGGTATTCGTACGCCGCGAAATCCTTGGAACTCGAATGCGTCGCGTAACTGCTCACGACCTCGACGTCACTCCCCATGAGCAACAGGAGTGCATCCATCGCATGGCACCCCGCCGAAAGCAGGCTGCTGCCGCCCGATTGCTTGTGCACGTTCCACCGGTACTGGCCGTACCAGGGCCCGATGCCGTGGAAGTAGTCCACCTCGGCGTAATGCACGCGCCCGAGCAACCCCTGGTCCACCACCGCCTTGGCCGTGCGCAGATGGCTGGAGTAGCGGCACTCGAAGCACACGCAGGTACGCACGCCCGCCTCCTTCACCGCGTCGCGCACGGCCAGGAGATCCTCATGATGCAAGGCCACGGGCTTCTCCAGGATCACATGCTTGCCCGCGCGCGCCGCCGCCACCGCCTGCCGCGCGTGATCCTGGGGGTACGAGCACACCGACACCACCTGCATGTCCGGCTGCGCCAGGAACTGTGCCAGGTCGCGGAAGACCCGCACCGGCCCCCCGTGCTGCGCCGCCAACCGCGCCTCGTCCAGCGGGCGCGAACTCAAAATCGACGTCACCCGCGCGCGGCCGGTGGCCTGCAATGCCGTGATGTGTGCGCCCGCGACCCAACCATAACCGATGATGCCAACATTGTACGCGTTCATGGTATGCCCCGTGGTTGAGGTCATGCCACCGCGTCCCGGGCCGCTTGTCAAAACCTCACCGGCGAAACGATTTTTCGAAGTCCGACGCCGCCTGCTTCATCACCTTCTTTTCGAATCGCGACTCGGCGATCAACTGCTGCAACCGCGCCTCGTACGCCGCGCCGTCCAACGGCAGGTCCAGAGTCCGATCCACCAGCGACGAATAGAGCATCGCGTTGGCCAATTCGATCGATTGCAGTCCGTCCGCACCCGCCACCAGGGGTGGCTGGCCGTCCAGGATGGCGTCCACAAACCCCTGCATCAGCTGCGCATGCGCCAGGGGCGCGTTGCTGATGGGAATCTCCACCCGCCAGGCGTCCGGCTTGGCAAAGCCACTGGTGGTGGTGCGGTTGAACTCCTGGGAATCCACCTCGTTGCGATCGAACATCAGCCGCTCGTTCTCCAACACCACCCGGCCGCGCGTGCCCGCGATCTCAAGCCGGTTCGTCCCCGGTGCCTCGGCCGTGGTCGAGACAAACGTCCCGCTCGCGCCGTCCGCCCACTCCAGGTACGCGGTCACGGTGTCTTCCACCTCGATGTTGCGGTATTTCCCCAGCTGACAGAAGCCGCGCACGCGCGAAGGCATGCCGACCAGCCATTGCAGGGTGTCGAGGTTGTGCAGGCACTGGTTGATCAGCACGCCACCGCCTTCGCCCTTCCACGTCGCGCGCCAGCCACTGCTCGAATAGTAGGCATCGGTGCGGAACCAATCGGTGTTGATCCACGTCACCCGCATCAACCGACCGAGCTCCCCCGACGCGATCAGCTGTCTCAGCTTCTGGTACCGCGGCTCGACCCGCAGCTGGAACATCGCGCCGAATACCAGCGCAGGGTGCGCCTTCGCCGCGGCGATCAACCGTTCCGCATCGGCTTTATGCGCGGCGATCGGCTTCTCCACCATGATGTGTAGCCCCGCCTTCAGCGCCTCGATGCCGATGGTCACGTGCTGGTAGTGCGGGGTGGCAATCACCACCGCATCCACCTCCCCGGACCGCAGCATCTCGTCCGAACTCGCGTACAGCTTCGGACCGCGCCCCTGGTAGGGCTCCAGTTCGCGCGCCACCACCGAGCACAGCCCAGCCAGCCGCGCGCGCTTCACCTTGCCGTCCAGGAGATACGCCGCGTGGTGGCGCCCAATGTTGCCCACGCCAATGATGCCCAATCGTACTTCGGTCATACGGAAAACGGAGATTGCCGCCGAGGCGGAGTTGATGGACTGACGCTAACAGCTCGCCTCCACAGGCGCCAAGACTGCTCACCCGACCTCGACGCTTCGGTCACACTCCACTTCCCTCGCCGTGGGACCCCGGTCACGTTTCGGATGCGTCCCTACTCCAGGCGCCGTCGCAAACGCAGAAACTCCGCCCCGCCCGCGGCCGGCCGTTGCCCGCTCAATCCTCCGTCCCCCGCCGCCTGGGCTCCACCCACAACCTGCCACGCCCCCAGCGTGGTCGAGCTTTCCAAGTCGTACCATTGCCCGGCCGCCGCCCGCGCCTGCCACTGAAAAGTCACCCCCTCCCGCGCGGCGGTCAGAAACCGCGCCGGGGCCGGCGCCTCCACCAACAGCGAAGCCAACCCGCCGCGCGGAACGCCGTTCACCCGCGTGAACACGCCTCCAATCCAGAACGCCCCCGCGCGATCCTCTGTGATCGCCAATACCCAGTCGTCGGGCCCCACGCCCGGATCGAACCCAGGATCCACCCGGCCGTCCTCCAGCACCCGAGCTACGTGCCGTCGCGGAACTCCGTCCACCCGCGTGAACGCCCCCGCCACCCACCACCCCCCCGCACTCGCACGCGCCAGCGCCAAAACCGCACCGTCCGCCCCCGCCCCCACCTGAAACGTCGAATCCACGGCACCCCTCGGCGTCAACCGGATCAACCCGCCCGCCGGCTGTGAATCGAACTGGCGAAACGCCCCGCCCAACACCACCCGCCCCTCCCCATCCACCCCCACCGCATGCACCGCGTCGTCCGCCCCCAACCCAGGCGCGAACTCGACCACGGGCTTCCCGTTCCAGCCTAGCTTCGCCACGCCCCGCCTGGGAACGCCATCCACCGTCTGAAATCGCCCGACCACCAGAATCCCTGCTTCGCGCCCCGCACCACCCGGATCCTTCGCCATCGCCAGCACGTCCCCGTCCGTCCCCCGCGTCGTATCAAACTCCATGTCCACCGCCCCGGTCCGCGTCAGCCGAACGACGCCCCGCGCCGCGATGCCTTCCACCTCCCGGAAACTTCCGCCCGCGATCATCCCGCCCTCTCCCGTGGGCAGCAGGGCCATGACCCTCAGGTCCGCTCCCGGATCGAAGGAGAACTCAGGATCCAGACTGCCGTCCGCACGCACGACGGCGAGGTGATTGAGCCGGACCCCGTTCACCGTGTTGAACTCCCCCGCCAGGGCGACGCGGCCGTCCCCCAGATCCGCCAAGGCGTCGACCTGGTACTTCACGTCCACCGTGTAGGCGGGATCCACCGAACCTCCGCGCTGCACCCGCGCCAGCCGGGGACGCGGCTGTCCGTCGAACCTCGTGAAGCCCCCCCCCGCGATCACCCCGCCGCTAGACCCGCCCCCCGGGTCGCTCTCACGTAACAACGCGGAGACCAGGTAATCCGCCCCCGGCCGCACACGGACCGAAGTATCCAACCTCGCCGACGCCTCCATCTCGTCGTCCATGATCACCACGTCGCACACCGCCTCCGGACCCAGCGCCAAACCCAAACCGGGCTGCGACAACACCAGCGAGAACCGACGGGGTCCGTCCGCCTCTCCGTTGTCCACCAGCAACACCTCCACCTCTCCCGCCAGCAGCCCGGGCCCCACCTCGATCGCGCGATCCACCGCCACAAAATCCACCCCCGCCCGCGCCGTCGCCTCGCGCGTTCCCACCCGAAACGCGACGCCCGTGACCGATCCCGACCACGCCCACGGCACGCGCACCATCCCGGCCGATTCGCGCACCTCCACGATCTCCCGTCCGAACCCCACACGCGCGCGCGGCTCCCGCACCGCCGCCAGCAGAGGCGCGGTGGCGTTGATCGTGCGTACGTTGTCCGCAGCAGTGGGGCCCGACGCCACCCCGGTCGCAACCCCGCGATAGGTCACACGCGGATTGGAGACATAGGGGAACTGCAGCCCAGGCCGGTACGCCATCACGGTGCGATACACCGATCCTTCCACGGTCACGCGCGTCCCGTGCGACCAAAGCTCCAAACCCGACGAGGCATTCTCGCGGTCATGGTTGCATCCCAACAAGTGCCCCACCTCATGCGGGAGCGTGTAGTTGCCCACCAAATAGGGACGCAGGCACGCGGTGAAGCCGCGCGCGACCGATGCGGGCTTCACGTCGAGCAGCTGATTGGCCATGCCGGCGAACTGGTTCGAGTCCTCCGACTCCGTCACCAGGCACACCACGTCCGCACCATATTCGTCCCGCACCACATAGGCCTCCTCCAGCCAGCCGTCGTCGGCGCGGCTCAACCGGCTCAGATCCGTGGAGAGCGAACCGGACTCCAGGTAGTCCGTGGACTGGATGAGCACCCGTCGCAACCGCACCCGCGCCTCGCTGCGTTCATAGGCATCGTTGGATTCCAGCAGGGCAAGCCCCACTAACGCGCGGATGCCGGCATCGCCGCCCGCGCCCTGCTGCGCGGCGGCCGTGTAAAGAAACGCGATGTCCACCACCGCCACCTCGCCTGCACCCGTCATGCCCGCCAAGCCCAGGCGCCGGCCGTCCGGCGGCGGCGGCACGAATATCGCCGGCCCACCTTCGTTGGCACAACGCGGTGCCAACGCACTCGCCGCACGCCCACGTTCCAGTCCGTGCCGGCCCTGCGCGGCAGGCAGGATGCGCACCAACTCACGCCCCCCTCGCCGTATCGTCAGCGCCACCCGGTCCTCGACCATCATCATCAGGACGGCCGAGCCCGCCTCCCCTTCGAGTCGCCCCACCACCGAGACGTCGTCGCCATCCCCCGTGCGCACGGAGTCCACCACCAGGACCAACTCTGCTCCCTCAGCATCAGGCAGGATCCATCGGTCTCCAGGCATGCTCGCACGAAGTCCGGCCGCGGCGGTCGGCACAAGCACCAGCGGGATCCGGGTGGCGGGGTCCGCATCCACGCCTGCCGGCAGGGGAACTGACGTACCGCGGCCGGCCACTCGCTCGAACATCACCGGAGCCGCACCCAGGTCGAAGCCGAGCACCCCGGCCAGGAGCCAGCCCAACACCCAGGGTGTGAAGGAATGTCTGGCGTTCACGCGTCGCGAGCGATCCGGGCGAGATGCTGAAGGAGCGCTGCACGCGCCTCTTCAAACTGGGTGACCACGGAGTCGAGCAGGGCTTCGAGCTCGGGACGCGATGCCGTGCTCGCCTGCGATTCCATCCTCGCACAGGCCGCCACCAACCGCCGGGCCCCCATGTAACTGGAACTCCCCTTCAGCGTGTGCGCCTCGCGACGCAGCACCACAGCGTCCCCCGACTCCACCAGGACCCGCAGCTTCGCCAGCCGACCCGGCGTGTCGCCCAAGAACTGCTGCACGAACCCAGACAGTACGGTCGGATCGTCCGGCACCGACAAGGCCTGCAACGGTTCCGGGTCCAGCACGGGAGGTTCCTCGGCCCCCGAACCCCCAACCGGGCCAGGGGACGCCGACGTCGGGGTCGAGGTGGGGGTTGGCGCCAGGACATCCGAACCCACGGCGGAAACAGACGGGAGAGGTCCCCCCTGAACCGCACTCCCCCCGGACTGCCGCGACTCGGCGACGCGACGTAGAATGCGCACCATCTCCGGCTGCCGCAGCGGCTTGGTCAGATAATCGTCCATCCCCGCCGCCAACCCGCGTTCGCGATCTCCCGACAACGCGTTGGCCGACAGCGCCACCACCGCGATGCGTCCATGCGCCGCCCCGGCTCTCTCCCATTCCCGCAGCCGGCGCGTGGTTTCGTAACCATCCATGTCGGGCATCTGGCAATCCATCAGCACGAGATCGTACCGCTTGCGGCGTACCGCCTCCAAGGCGAGCGGACCCGAATCCACGGCGTCGACGCGTGCGCCCAGACGGTCCAGCATCTCCCCCGCGACGCGCTGGTTCAGCGGGTGATCCTCCACCAACAGGACCTGCAACCCCTCGCCGGGCCGCGCCGCGGATTCCGCCGGCATCGCCATCGGCGCGGGCCCTCCCCCGGGCTCAGGCGCCCGCAGGATCTGCTGCAACTCCGCCGCCACCCGCGACTGCCGCAGCGGTTTGATGAGCAGTCCCGTGATGCCCGCCGCCTCCAGGCCGCGCGCATCCGCAATCACCCCCGGCACGGTCAGCGCGATGATGCGCAGCGCCGCACCACCCGCCGCTCGCAACCGGCGCGCGGTGTGGATCGCGTCCACCCCGGGCAGTTCGGTGTCGTAGAAGACGAGATCGATGGGGCGATGTTCCGCGACCGACCGTTGCAGGTGCGCCAGCGCCTCCTCCAACCGGCGCTCCAGGATCACGCTCTCGGCACCGACATTCGACAACGTCGCCGCGATGGCCGCCCCCTGCGAGGCGTTGTCCTCCAGCACCAGCGTGCGCCTTCCGCCCAGGACGCGGGGCAACACCGGTTCCGGCTCCGCATGCCGCGGCCACTCCAGATGAACCGTGACCGAGAAGGTCGTGCCCTTCCCCACTTCACTGGTGAAATCGATGGTTCCCCCCATCAACTCCACGAACTTCCGGCTGATCGCCAGCCCCAACCCTGTGCCGCCATACCGGCGGCTCATCGATCCGTCCGCCTGCGCAAACGCCTGAAACACGCGGTCGCGCGCCTCGGGTGCGATGCCGATGCCGGTGTCGCGCACGCGGATCACGATCTGCACTCCCTCGTCCGTGGTCTGCGCCGCTTCCACCTGCATGACCACCTCCCCCGCCTCGGTGAACTTCAGCGCATTCCCCGCCAGGTTGTTGAGGATCTGCGTCAGCCGCGCCGGATCGCCACACACGCGGTGCGGTACGCCCGGACGAATGTCTCCCACCCACTCCAATCCCTTGTCGTGCGCGCGACTGGCAAAAAAGCTGATCGTACGCTCCAGCACCTCGTGGAGGTCGAAATCGATGCACTCCAGCGACACTGCTCCCGCCTCGACGCGCGACAGGTCGAGGATGTCGTTCACGATCTGCAGCAGCATGTGCGCTCCGTGATCGATGCTCTCCACCAGGTACCGCTGCTGGGAATCAAGCCGCGACTCCAGCAACCGCTCCGCATTCGGAACGATGGCGTTCAACGGGGTCCGGATCTCGTGGCTCACGGTGGCCACGAACTCAGACTTCAGCCGCGCCGATTCCAACGCCGCACGACTCGCCTTCTCGCGCTCGGCATCGACCTGCTTGCGCACACTGATGTCCTCCAACGTGCCCTCGAAGTAGGCCAACCGCCCCTCGCGATCGCGCACCACGCGCGCGCTCTCCGACACCCAGATCACGGAGCCGTCGCGGCGGTAGATCTCCGACTCGAACCCGGTGATGCTGCCCTGGTCCAGGACCAGTCGCACGAACTCCTCGCGCCGCCGCGGATCCACGTACACCTGCGTCCGCACGTCGGTCAGCGTCACCACCAACTCCTCCGGCGAGGAGTATCCGTAGATTCGTGCGAAGGCGGGGTTGACCCGAATGAAACGCCCCTCCGGCGAGGTCTGGAAGATGCCTTCCACCGAGTTCTCGAA
>JADLFD010000198.1 GCA_020845805.1 Verrucomicrobiales bacterium
AAGGGTGTTTCAACGGGGTGCCGAGCCTTGGACAAACTGAACGGCGGGCGCTGAGCTCTCATGGGAAACGGAGGCATGCGCTCGCTGATCGTTTCGTGTCCACGGCCCTATGAAGATTGGAACCAAGATCGTCCTGGCTTGCTCCGTCGCGGTGCTGCTGACCGCGGGCGTGGGATTGCTGGTCCAGCGCAGTGTCATCCGCCAGGAAGGCATCGAGCTGACGCGAAACACGATGCGGGCCACGATTCTCGGCGCCGAGAATGTCCGCGAGTCGATCTCCCAACTCGGCCGGAAAGGGGCGTTCGATTCGGCGAAGCTGATTGCCGAGTACCAGGCTTCGGGCGGCGAGCTCTCCGCCTCGACCGCCTATCGAACCATTCCGGTGGTCGCAGCCTGGGAGGCGATCGCGAAGGTGGCGGCCCGGGAAGGGTTCGAGTTTCGCATCCCGAAGCACCAGGCGCGCAATCCGAAGAACACCCCGACTCCCAGTGAGGAGGTCATTCTCCAGGCGTTCGAAGTACCGGGGGTGGAGGAGTATTTTCGGGCTGATCCCAGCGCCAACACGGTGACCTATGCGCGTCCGATCCGGTTATCTCAGGACTGCCTGGCCTGCCACGGGAATCCGCAGAACAGTCCCACCGGGGATGGTAAGGACGCGCTGGGGTTCACTATGGAGAACTGGAAGGAAGGGGAAGTGCACGGGGCCTTCGTGCTCACGGCGAAGCTGGATTCCCTGGACGCAGTGGTCCAGGCGGGCATGGGTTCGACCCTGATGGGTGTGCTGCCGTTGGCGGCGCTGATCGCCCTCGGGGTCCTGTTTTTGGTGAACCGCACCATTGCCGGCCCGTTGACCCGTGCCGCCGCCCGGCTGGGTGAGACCTCGGCGCTCACGCAGGGCACTTCCGCGGAAATTTCGCACTCCAGTCATACCCTTGCTGAAGGGGCCAGCAACCAGGCGGCCTCACTCGAAGAGGCCGCGGCGTCCCTGGAGCAGATCTCGGCCATGACCAGACGCAATGCAGACCACGCCTCGACGGCGAAAGCCCTGGCTTCGAGCGCCCGTGTCGCTGCCGACGGCGGGGCGGGTGAGGTGGAACGGATGAGCGTGGCGATGGCGGAGATCAAGGGCGCCAGCCGCAATATCGCGAAGATCATCCGCACCATCGATGAGATCGCTTTCCAGACCAACATTCTCGCCCTGAACGCCGCAGTGGAGGCGGCTCGGGCTGGGGAGGCGGGTATGGGGTTCGCCGTGGTCGCCGACGAAGTGCGCGGTCTGGCCCAGCGCAGTGCCGAGGCGGCGCGGGAGACCGCCGCGTGCATCGAGGACTCGATTCAAAAGTCCGATCACGGGGTGCACATCAGCGCCAAGGTGGCCGCGAGCTTTCAGGAGATCGCGGGCAAGACCCGCGAAGTCGATGAGCTGGTGGCGGAAATCGCTTCCGCGTCGAATGAGCAGAGCCACGGAATCAACCAGTTGAACTTGGCGGTCACCGAAATAGACCGGATCACGCAGGGGAATGCTGCGTGTGCTGAGGAGTCGGCTAGTGCCGCCCAGGAACTGACCGCGCAGGCGACCATGCTGCACGAGGCGGTCGAGGAGCTGCGGCACATGACCGAAGGGACGCTCGGCGGGTCGGTGGCATCCGTGTCGACCTCGGGCGTGGCAGGAGCCGGAGGGCCTCCGCCAGGGGGCCGCACCGCGCAGTCCGGTCCGCAGCCGTTGTCCCCCGCCCATTCGCCGGCTCGCACGCCCAACACCCTGCGTGCTGGGCGTCCGGGTGCGCGCCAGCAAGACTCTCCGGCCGCGAAGGTTGCCTCGCCGGATGGTTTCTCCGATTTCTGATTCCCCGCGGAGCGCCGTGGGAGCGCTCGATCGGAAGCAGTTCGAAAACCGACTAATCCGTGCTGATGAGTCGCCGATAAGAAAGAGGAGTCGCGAAGGCGGTTAGCCTTTCTGATGCCATGGGTGGGCCAGTTTGGCCCGGGATTCATCTCGTCCCAGTGAATCCTCGGACGGCACTTCGTCTGAGCCCTGGCCGGAAGGCCCCGCTCCGACTCGACCACGGTCCTACCGCAACAACCCTGTGAATCCGACCCCGTCCTCCTCCGTCGACAGCCGCCTTGCGACACCGCGTCGCGGGGGCCATGGCTCGCTTCGCCCGTCCCTGACCCCGACCGCTTCGCGGCCTGGCGCTCATGCGCCGCGTCGCGGGGTGGCCGCCGCCGCAGTCGCAGATCCCAGCCCAGCACCGCGGTCCCAGGAGAACGGGACGCCCGGCGCGAAACGGTTCCGGCTGGGGCTGGCGGTCAAACTCATCATTCCGAGCGCGGCGTTCATCGCCCTCACCGCCGGAGCGCTCATCGTGGCGATCCATCTCCAGAGGTCGCACATGCAGGGTGAGCGGTTTGGGATGATGGAGGCCAGCGCACGCACGTTGCAGGACAAGATCGATCGCAATCTTTTCGAACGCTACGGCGACGTGCAGGCCTTCGCCCTAAACACCGCCGCGCGGCGGGATCTGAGCACACTGTCGCCCTCCGACATCTCGATCCTCGGGAAGAGCCTCGACGGATACGTCACCGGCTATGGTTGTTACTCGGTCAGCCTGGTGGTGAACACCGAGGGCAAGGTGGTGGCGATCAACAGCGTGGACGTCAAGGGCGCCCCGCTCACCGGTGCTGCCCAGGTGATCGGTCGTGATTTGTCCGCGTCGGAATGGTTCCAGAAGGTGAAGGCCGGCCGCTTCACCACCGATGGCAAGCCCGGCACCCTGACGGGCACCGTCGTCGAGGATCCCCACAAGAACGCCCTCGAAGGCGAACTCTACGGGAACAAGGCGTCCACCTGGAGCATGACGTTCTCGGCGCCCATCAAGGATCTCAACGGCGCCGTAGTGGGATATTGGCATAACATCTTTGGTTCCGACACCGTCGAGCATGTGGCGGCCTCCGAGACGGAAGGCTTCAAGAAGCAAGACCTCGGCAGTACCGAGATTGCGGTGATCGATTCGCAGGGTCGCCTGATCGCGGAGATCACGCAGACCGGCAACGGTTCGGTGACCGCGTCGCGCGAGCATTTGCTCGTGGAGAATCCGGGCAATGACGGCGTCCAGCTGGCCAAGACCGCGATCACCTCGGGCAGCAATCCCGAAGGCAGTGGCGAAACGGTGAATCCCCACAAGGACAAGCGGCTGGGTCGCGTGGTGCCGCAGGTCGGCGCCTACGCCCGCAGCATCCCTGTGATGGGTTACGTCGGATCCGGGTTCACCACCCTCATTCGCGCGGATGATGCCGAAGTCTTCGATGTGCTGTACCACCTCAAGTCGGTCGCCACCTGGGTCGCGTTGATCTCCGTGGGCGTCGCGGTGGTGGGAGTCTGGTTCGCGGTCCGTCCGGTGGTGCGCAGTGTGAACCGGATCAAGGAATCCATCGTGGGCCTCTCCGAGGGCAATATTTCCGAAATGCTTCCCGTGCGGGGCACAGACGAAGTGGCCGAGGCGGCGGTCGCGCTGAACAGCACGCGCGACGGGCTGAAGGATGTGTTCGAGCGCGAGTCGCTGGACTGGCAGGCCGTGGCGGCCCAGCAGCGGGACGCGGTGCGTCTGCGCCGCATGGTGGAGAATGCGCCGATCAACATCATGTTTGCCGACACCGATCTCTGTATCCGGTACATCAACGAATCCTCGCGCAAGACGTTGCAGACCATCGAGCGTCTCCTGCCGATCCGCGCCGACCAGGTGCTCGGTCAGAACATCGACATCTTCCACAAGAACCCTGCGCGCCAGCGCACGCTGTTGGCGGATCCCAAGAACCTTCCGTACACCGCCATCTTCCCGCTGGCGGAGGAGACCATCTCCCTCCAGGCCTCGGCGGTGATTGATGACGAGGGCCGTTACCTGGGGCCGATGGTCACCTGGGCGGTGATCACCGATAAGGTCAAGGCCGAGGCCCGTGAACGCGCGATCCTCGAGAACATGAAGGGCACGATCAACACGGTGAATCAGAACGCCCAGGCGCTCGCCTCGGCCGCCGAGGAACTCACCGCGGTCAGCCAGCAGATGAGCTCCAACTCCGAGGAGACGGCGGCGCAGTCGAATGTCGTCGCCAGCGCCTCGGAGCAGGTCAGCGTCAACGTCGCCACGGTCGCCACCAGCGCCGAGGAGATGAGCGCGAGCGTCAAGGAGATCGCCAAAAACGCCAGCGACGCCGCCCGCGTCGCCACCCAGGCCGTCCGCGTCGCCCAGGAGACCAACCAGACCATCGGCAAGCTCGGCGAGAGCAGCACCGAGATCGGCAAGGTCATCAAGGTGATCACTTCCATCGCGCAGCAGACCAACCTGCTCGCCCTCAACGCCACCATCGAAGCCGCACGGGCCGGCGAGGCCGGCAAGGGATTCGCCGTCGTGGCCAATGAGGTCAAGGAGCTGGCCAAGCAAACCGCCACTGCTACCGAAGACATCAGCCAGAAGATCGAAGCCATTCAGTCCGACACCCGCGGGGCGGTCGACGCCATCGGCCAGATCAGTGGCATCATCAGCCAGATCAACGACATCTCCAACACCATCGCCAGCGCGGTGGAGGAACAGACCGCCACCACCAACGAGATCGCTCGCAACGCCTCGGAAGCCGCCAAGGGCAGCACCGAGATCTCGCGCAACATCTCCAACGTGTCCGAGGCGGCCAAGAACACGACCCAGGGCGCCAACAACACCCTGAGCGCCGCCACCGAACTCTCCAAACTCGCCGGCGAACTCAAGACGATCGTCGACCGGGCCAACCTCGGCTGATCCGGCGGTTTCCACCCGGAGCCCGCTCCGGCCGATTCACAGCGGATGGGTGCTCTTACTAGGGGCCCATCCGCTTTCCCCTGAAAAAATACCGCGCCCGACGTTCGCTTCCCCCCTGTCGCGATGCCCGAGCCTGCCCAGCCTCGTGCGGTTTCGAAGACGCCTCCCCGCCCCCTCCCGGTGTCCGCCCCACTTCCGGCGCGCGCACCCTCGGGTCTGCGGCGCTCGGCGCAGATGACTCTCGTCGCGCGCGATCTCGCGGTCGCGCGATGCCGTGGATCCGGCCCGGCGCGGGATCGGGTGCTCGGCGATGTGGCGCGACGCCTCGGCCTCCTGCACGGGCTGCCTCAGAAGCTGGGGCAGTTGATGGCGTTCTCGGAGCTCGAGTCCAGCGACCCGGCATTCGCGCCGCTCACCGAGAACGCACCCACGCTGGCGGCCGGCGCCGCCTTCGCCGCGATCGAGTCCGCCCTGGGTGCTCCGATCGCCTCACGGTTCCGGGAACTCGCCCCGGAGGGAATCTCCGCTTCCATCGGCCAGGTTCATCGCGGAGTGCTCCAGGATGGCCGCCCCGTGGCGGTCAAGGTGCAGTATCCCGGCATCGCCGAGTGCATCGAGTGGGACCTCAAAGCCCTGGGCTGGATCACCGCTCCGGTCGGTGATCTCAGCCGGGGATTCGATCTCGCCGCCTATCGTCGCGAGATCGGACGATCCCTGCGCGAGGAACTTGATTACGCGCGCGAGGCAGCGGCGCTACAGCAATTCCGCGCCTGGACGCGCGGCTGGCCGACCGTGGTCACGCCGGAGCTCATCCCCGCCTGCTCCCGGGGTAGCGTGTTGACCATGACCTGGCTCGACGGCCTGCCCTTGTCCCGCGCGCGAAACGCCCCTCGCGCCGACCGGGTCGCCTTCGCCTCCACCCTGGTTCGACTTCTCCTGCACGGTCTCTTTCGGTGGCGGGGCATCCATGCGGATCCGCATCCGGGCAACTTCCGATTCCTTTCTGGCCCCGACGGACCACGTGTCGGGGTCCTCGACTTCGGTTGCATGCAGGAGATCGGTCCGGACTGGGCCTCAGGGTTGGCGTCGTTGCTGGACGCGGTGGAGCAGCGCTCGGACACCGAGGCCGAGGTATTGGCTGGTTTCCGGAGCATGGGTTTCGATACCGACCGCCTGTCACCCCTGGCTGGGAAACTGGTGGAACTCCTGCGCGTCCTGGCGGAGCCGTTCCTCACCGAGGGCGAATGGCAGCCTGCGACTTGGCGACTGGGGGAGCGATTGGGGACGCTGCTTGGCGAGCATCGCATGACGTTTCGAACCGCGGGTCCGCCCAGTCTGATCTTCATCCTGCGCGCCTTCCAGGGCCTGCTGCAGTACCTCAAGGCCTTCGACGTGCCGGTACGATGGCGGGACGCCTGGAAAGAGGTCCGACCACGCGTGCCCAGCAAGCCGGGCCTTCGCGCCGGACCCGCTGCGGCGCCAGGTGCGGCCCGTCGCCTGCATGTGCGCATTCTGGAGCACGGGCTTCCCCGCGTCGAATTGACCTTGCCGTCCTCGGCTCTCGGTTCCGTGGCGGAACTGATGCCGACGGACGTCGTGGCGCGGTTGGATCGCCGGGGGCTGAGTGTTTCCGAGATCGGCGCGCGGGCGCTGCGGGCCGGGTGCCCGGCGGGGGAGGTCTTTCTGGACCGGCATGACGCGCGCGAGATCCGCGTCTGGCTGGAGTGACTGTCGTGTGGAAAGTGAAAAACCAGACGTGAAGCGAAGAAGGAACGAGCATGATGGCGACGACCGAACAGGAATTGGAGCTGGATTTGGACGAGGCGTCCTTGGCTGCCGACGACCTCAGTGTGCCGGCGCTGGTGCGGGAACTGACCTTGCAGCAGCGACCCTCGTGGGTGCTGTCGCTGCTCATGAACGCGCTGGAGCGCAAGCGGCGGGCACGCGGGCTCGGGTGGTCACGTCCCTGGAACAAGGAGGGCATGACCATCTTCCGCACCCACAGCCATGAGGGGTTTGCTGACGGCGACTACTTTGGGCCCGCGGAGGCATTCCTCGAACGGGTGTGGGACGGCGCGCCGCGACGGTACGCCGAGTTTGGGCGTGATTTGTTGGCGGACCCCATGCGGATGGGATTCACCTTCTATCACAACCGGACGGCGGCGGACGGCACCCAGTACGAGGGGCTGACGATCTCGCTAGGCCGACGGGTACCGGAGGATCGCAGCAAGCGGGATCGACTCGACCTGGTGCTCGAGGATGCCCGCGCGGGCGGGACCGTGGACGGGCGGGTGGATCAGGTGCGGGTTTACGTGTGCCCGTGGTCCTTATACGGGGAGGGTCGCGAATTTCACTTATGGGAGTCCCGTAATCTGCCGACGGGAGAATTGGCGGGACTGCAACCGCTCTACGAGTCTTGTGTCGCGAAGTACCACGAATGGAAGGGCGAGCCGGACCGGCAATGGGACCATTGGTCCGCCCGCTACATCGATTACTTCGGGCCGAGGCAGTTTATCCCGAGGCGCAGCGCGTTCACCTGATCCGCACCGATTTCCCACGCCATGAGAATGTTGATTGTCGATGATTCCAAGCCGATGCGGTCGTTTCTCTCGTATCTGGCCAACGAGATGTCGTTTCAGACCGTCGAGGCGGTCGACGGCCGGGACGGCCTGGAGACGCTGATTCGGAACGATCCGAAGCAGCCCTTTGATATCGCCCTGGTCGACTGGGACATGCCGCGCATGACTGGGCTCGAGTTTGTCCAGTTCGTGCGCCGCAACCATGACTACGACGAGCTGAAGCTGATGATGGTGACCACCAACAACACCATCGAGAAGATCACCCAGGCCCTCGAGGCCGGCGCCAATGACTTCCTGATGAAACCCGTCACCAAGGAGTCGCTCGCCGAGAAACTGCAAATCCTCGGGCTGGTCGCCTAGGCGCACCGGGGGGGCCCGGCGGTCCGGGCGGAGGGTAAACCAGATTTCAGGACCGGAAGCCAATATGCCGAAGATTCGAGTTCTCGTGGTGGACGACGCCGTGGTCATGCGGCGACTGATCACCGACGTCCTGTCCAAGGACGATGCGATCGAGGTGGTGGGGGTGGCCGCCAACGGAAAAATCGCCCTGCAGAAGATCCCGCAACTCAACCCCGATCTGGTCACGCTCGACGTCGAGATGCCTGAGCTGAACGGCATCGAGACCTTGCGGGAGATCCGGAAGATCTACCCCAAGCTTCCGGTGATCATGTTCAGCACGCTCACGCAGCGCGGGGCGGTGACCACCCTGGATGCGCTGCAACTCGGGGCGAACGACTACGTCACCAAGCCCGCCAATGTGGGCAGCGTCGCGGAAGGCATGAGCCGACTCGCGTCCGAACTGGTGCCCAAGATCAAGGCCCATTGCCGTCATCTCTGCCCGGCCGTCGCCGCCCCGGCCGCGTCCGCGATCCTGCCTGCGCGCCGTCCCGCTCCGAACCACCGGCCCCCGGCCCCCACGCGTCCGGTCCCCATCGAGTGCGTGTGCATTGGGTGCTCCACGGGCGGACCCAACGCTCTGGCCGAGGTATTCAAGCTCTTCCCGTCCTCCTTTCCTGTTCCGCTGCTGATCGTGCAGCACATGCCTCCGATGTTCACGGCGTTGCTGGCCGAGCGGCTGACGGCCGGGTCGCGCGTGCGCTTCACCGAGGCGCAGGAGGGCGACCGTCTTCAGCCTGGTTGCGGCTACATCGCCCCCGGGGGGCGGCATATGGAAGTCCGCCGTGAGGGGTTGGTCACACTGGTGCGGCTCCACGACGGGCCGCCGGAGAACTCCTGCCGTCCCGCGGTGGACGTGCTGTTCCGCAGCGCGGCCTCGGTGTATGGCGCCGGCACGCTGGGCGTGATCCTCACCGGCATGGGCCAGGACGGACTGCGCGGCTGCGAACACCTGCATGAGAAACACGCGCCCATCCTCGCCCAGGATGAGCCGACCAGCGTGGTATGGGGCATGCCGGGAGCGGTGACCCAGGCGGGCCTCACCGACCGTGTGCTGCCTCTCAGTCAGATTTGCGGGGAGATCGTCCGGCGTGTCGCCGAGAGCCGGAATCGTATCCCCGTACCGAACGCCGTGCCCACTCCAACGAGACCGTCGCTATGTCACTGAACCTCCCTCCTCGATCTGATCCTTGCGACGGGAGGGGCACGCCCGCTGCCGGCGCCGCCGGCCGAGGCCGACCAACCACGCCGGGCAGTGTGCTGTCCACCGCGGTCCCGCCCCGCACCGTGCTTCCCGCCCGCGTGGCCCCCCCGGCCCCTGTCCCCGGCCCGCCCGCCTCTGCCCATGGCGCGACGTCCTCGGCCGTCGCCGGTCTGTCCCAGGCGAGTTTTCAGTACATGGCGGAGTTCGCTCGGACGAACGCCGCCATCGTGCTCGAGTCCGGCAAGGAGTACCTGGTGGAGTCGCGACTCAGCCCCATCGCGCGCCAGCAGGGGCACGAGTCGCTGGATGCGTTTGTCGAGCATCTGCGGAGCGGACGCGCCCCGGCCGATCTGCGTCAGATCGTGCTGGATGCGCTGACCACCAACGAGACGTCCTTTTTCCGCGATTTCCACCCCTTCGAGACGCTCAAGAAGGAGATCCTGCCGCGCATCGTGCAGGAACGGGCGGCGATGCGGAAGCTGACCGTTTGGTCGGCCGCCTCGTCGACCGGGCAGGAGGCCTACACGATTGCCATGGTCATCCGGGAGCACTTCCCCCAGCTCCGGGACTGGACGGTGAACATCATCGGCACGGATCTGTCCTCGGCCGTTCTGAAGCAGGCCCAGGATGGCCGGTACTCGCAACTGGAGGTCAACCGCGGGCTGCCCGCGCCGTTGCTCATCAAATATTTTGCCAAGGACGGGGACCGCTGGAAGGTGAAGGACGACCTGCGCAAGATGGTCGACTTCCGCCCCATGAACCTGGTCCAGCCCTGGCCCGTGCTACCTCCCTTCGATGTCATCTTCATCCGCAACGTGATGATCTATTTCGACGTCGAAACGAAGAAGGGCATCCTGCGCAAGATGCGCGCCTGCATGATGCCGCACAGCGTGCTGTTCCTGGGAACCGCGGAGACGACGGTCAACCTCGACGTGGGCTTCGATCAGGTTTCGTATGGCAACACCGCGGTCTATCGGGTCGGAGCGGCCGCCAAGAAGCCCTGAACCTTTGAACTCCCTCCCTTCCGTGAACGCGACCTACGGCCCCATCGATCTCGACGATCTCATCACCAACGCGAACGAGCTGGCTCCTTTGCCCGCCAGCACGGTTCGGCTGGCGAGCCTCATCAGCCGCCACGACTACGACCTGCACGAAGCCGCCGAGATCGTCAGCTACGACCAGGCGTTGACCATGAAGTTGCTGCGCGCGGCAAACTCCGCCGCCGAGGCGGCCGAGTCACGCATCACCACCGCCGACGACGCCGTGTTCCGCTTGGGCGCGGCTCAGGTGTTGACCCTGTGCGTGGCGAGCTCCGTGGGTCCCATCGCTCAGGGGGCGGTACCGGGGTACGGACTCGCCGAGGGCGGGCTTTGGCGGCATTCGGTGGCCGCGGCCCGGGCCTCGGAGGCGCTGGCCAGCGCCTGCCGGACGCCCATCCCCCCGGAGACCTTTACCGCGGCCCTGCTGCACGACATTGGCAAGCTGGTGATGGGTCGTTTCCTCAGCGCGGAGATTCTCGACTGGCTGGACCGCGCGCGCGGCATTGGTTTTACCGCGCTGGAAGCCGAGACCCAGGTGCTTCAGGTGCATCACGGGGAGCTGGGGGGCATCATCGCTCAGCACTGGGGACTTCCCATGTCGATCGTCCACGGCATCGTCCACCATCATCACCCGGAGGAGCATCCCGAGGTCATCTGTGACGCCGTCTGCCTTGCCAATCTCGCGGCCAAACGCATTGAGGCGCCCAACGCGGTGATCACCCCCCAGGCCGGGTTGCTTGAGCGGCTCGGGCTTTCGGCGGTTGAACTCGACGAGCTGTGTGACAAGTCCATCGCCCGGTTCGACGAGGTGAAGGGCCGCTTTGGCGTGCGGTGATGGACGATCCGGTATCAAGTCCGGCCGCGAATCTGCCGTAGAATTCTAGTGAAGGCCGGATGGCATCGTTCGGCCACGCTCTTATACCCAACTGCCATGGCCCAACCGCGAATTCAGCCGACCGGCGAAGAAGTCGGTTTCCAGGAAGACGAGATCATCGTCAGCAAGACCGACCTTCGGGGAGTGATCACCTATGCCAATGACGTGTTCGAACGCGTCTCCGGCTACGAGGAAGCCGAGTTGCTGGGCCAGCCGCACAACCTCATCCGGCACCCGGACATGCCGGCCTGTGTCTTCAAGTTGCTCTGGGACACCTTGAAGAACGGCCAGGAGATCTTCGCCTACGTGGTCAATCTTGCGCGCGACGGCCGCAGCTACTGGGTCTTCGCGCACGTGACGCCCAGCTACGACCTCGAGGGAAACCCGGTGGGCTACCATTCCAATCGTCGCGTCCCGTACCCCGACGCGCTCCCCAAGGTCAAGGCGCTGTACGCGCAGCTCCTCGCCATCGAGAAGCGGGCGGGTGACCGCCAGGCCGGCATGGCCGCCGCCACGGAACACCTGCTCGGCCTCCTCAAGGGAGCGGGCATGGACTATTCCGAGTTCGTTTTCAGTCTCTCCGAACACACCCGGCTTGGCGTGGAAGTCTGATCTGATCGCCTGACCGTCCGAATCCGCCTTCTCCTGACCTGACCATGAGTGATTCCCTCAACTCCCTTCTGGAGCAGATCGCCGATGTGTGCGAGCGCGCGGCCGCCGGTGATCTGGAGGCCCGCATCTCCGGTATTCCCGACGATCCGACCGCCAACCGGCTCTGCCGCTGCATCAATCACATGCTCGACATCGCGGACTCGTATGTGCGCGAGTCGGCGGCCGCCATGGATCAGTGCGCTCATGGCCGATTCCACCGTCCGATCCTGCTCCGTGGACTCCACGGGGCGTATCGCGACTCCGCGCTGATCATCAACCGCGCTGCCCTCCGCATGAAGGGCGACACCGAGCGCATCGCCTTGTTCGAACAAGTGCGTGCGCAAGTCGCCGCCCGGGTGAAATCCACCACGGACGCCGTCTCCAACTCCGCCCGGGAGATGGATGAGGCTGCGGCGGTGATTCATTCCAACGCGGAACAGACCAAGCAGCTGTCCGACGCCGTGTCCGCCTCCGCCGATGTGACCGCGTCGAACGTGGGCGCGGTGGCCGCCGCCTGCGAACAACTCACGGCGTCCACGTCGGAAATCTCACGGCAGACTCAGCAGTCGGCCGAGCTCACCAAGTCCGCGGTCAGCCAGGCGGATGATGCCGCCGGCCGCGTGAAGGGCCTGAGCGACGCCGCCCGGCGCATCGAATCCGTCGTTGGATTGATCAACAAGATTGCGGGTCAGACCAAGCTCCTGGCTCTCAACGCCACCATCGAGGCGGCACGTGCCGGAGAGTTCGGGCGCGGGTTCGTGGTGGTGGCCAACGAGGTCAAAGTGCTCTCGCAGGAGACGGCCTCGGCCACCGATTCCATCGGGGAACAGGTCGAATCCATCCGCCGCGCCACGCAGAACGTGTCCAAGGCCATCGAGGGGGTCAGCCAGTCGATCGCCAAGGTCTACCAGAATGCCGACGGCATCTCCGCCGCGTTGGGCGAGCAAGTGATGGCGACCACCGAGATCTCCCGCCGCGTGAACGAGGTCTCCGGCAGCACGTCGCAGATTTCGCAGACCATCGCGTCCGTCGCGCGAGCCGCGTCCGGCACCGAGAGCGCCTCGGTTGGACTGAAATCCGCCTCCGCCCAGCTCTTCGAGCAGGCCGGGCTCCTCACGCGTGACGTGCAGGGACTCGACAGCGAGCGGAACTGATTACGACTCGATGAGGCGCGCGAGCCCGCGCAGGGCGCGAAACGGCCAGGCCGCCTCCGACGGCGGAATCGGCGCGGCCGGCATCTCCGTGGGGCGCCGGTTGTGCACCAGTTCGCGGTGGCAGTGGGGACATTGATCGGCGTACATGAACTGGCCGAGTCGGGCGCCGCAGAGTGGGCATCGATTGGGAATCATAGGGTTGGGTTCTTCGCTTCTATCGTTTCTCTTCGTGGGTTCGTGCTCGTGGGAACTCGCGGTGGTTCCGTGGCCACACGTCCTCCCTCACCTTCGAATCGCGACAGGGCTTTCTCATCGAGGGTGACGGCTGGCAGAGCAGCGCGTAAGTCGGGGCACCGCGGCCAGGTGCGGTCCAGGTTGGCCCACGACGAGCTCGGTGGGGGGCCAAGCAGATAACACGCGGCAGGCCGGTCTTGTGCGGGGGGCCAAAGGGCAGGGATTGGCATGGGAGCCTTTGCCTGGATAAGTCACGCGCCTCGTCCGGCCTGAACGTGGGGATGCCAGCCGACCTGGGAGTTGAGGCTTCCGTAATGGAGGGTGGTTTTCATAATCATCGGACACGGAAACACGGAATTCTGCCGGTTGATTTGGGAATCCGGGGAGCGGCCCTCCACTCCCCGGCCTGGGTCGATCGCCTCGCCCGAAGGTTCGGCGATTCACTGGTGGGTTCCCCACCCAAAGTGAATGAAGGAAGGTTCGAGCGTGAGTTCCTCGCGTCGGGCCGTCTGCCCGAGTGAACCTTGGCGTGCCTCGGCGGGGTCAGGCTATGGGGTGTTCACCCCGGGGCGGCGCGGATCGGAGCTCTTCAGATCTTGCCGAGCACAAGCAGGACCACCAGGACGAGGAGCACGAGACCGAGTCCACCGCTCGGGTAGTAGCCCCAGCCGCGGCTGTGAGGCCAGGTCGGGAGGGCGCCGAGCAAAAGGAGGATCAGGATCACCAGGAGGACGGTTGAGGTCATAACGTTCCAGTTCTCGGACGGGCGAAGTCGGCAGGACTGCCAACCACGGTGAGGCCGTTCCCGGGCTCCGCTTGGTGGTGCAGGACCTCCTCTGCTCGTCGCCCGAGAGTATGATGCTGCCGGGGCGTGTCTCCATGGGGTGTAACCCTACCGAAGCGGACCGGGGTGGACGCAGGGATCACCGGGGGCAAGTGAGGTCCAGGGAAGGGGCTGGCCTCCGGTGAAGTTTGAAGTGGGGCGTGGGGTTCCCAGGCATTCTTCCGACCTTTTCCCGCGTGGGTGCGAGCGGACACGGATCAGAGGTCGTGGAGCACCTTGGGGGGAAACGCGGCGCGGAGCGCGTTGAGCACTGCCAGCACGTCGATGATCTCCTGGCTGATGGCGCCATTCACCGGGCTGAGATGGCCGAAGGCGGCAAACCCCATGCCGACCACGCTGAGCGCCATCCCGCCGACGGCGCTCTGGAGGGCGATGCGCCGCATCCGCCGGCTGATGTGCATGAACTCGTCCACCTTCTCGAGTGAACTGTCCATGATCACCACGCCGGCGGCTTCGGTCGTGACGTCGCTGTTGCGTCCGATGGCCATGCCCACTGTCGCGGCCATCATGGCGGGGGCATCGTTGATGCCGTCCCCCACGTAGAGCGTCTTGGCGCGTGCGGTTTCCAGTCGCACGAGGGCGAGCTTCTGTTCCGGACTCTGTTGCGCGTGGATCTCGGTGATTCCCACCTGCCCCGCGAGGTATCGGACCTCCGACTCGCGGTCGCCCGACACGATCATCACGCGCGCAAAGTGGTGGCTGGGTCCCAGGTGCCGCACGAAGGATTGGCTTTCCGCGCGGGGGGCATCGCGGAATCGGTAGGTGGCTGCGTAGCGGCCCTCCACGGCCACGACGCATTCCAGGCCGCCCACCGTCTCCCCCGCCGCGGGCACGTCTTGGATGCCCTGCGCCACGAGCTGGCTTCGGCTGGTGACTTGGACGTGGTGTCCGCCCACCGTTCCTTGGAGTCCCTGGCCGGGCGACTCACTGACCTCGGAGGCTTCCAGCACCGGCGATTTTGCGCTCTCCGCAGCCTCACGCACGGCGCCGGCCAGGGGATGTTTGGAGTACCGCTCAAGACCCGCCACGAGCGGGAGCAGATCGACCGCGGTGAACCCGGGGGCGGCCCGCTGTTCGTCGAGTTTCGGAGTGCCGTAGGTCAGCGTTCCGGTCTTGTCGAAGATCGCGGTGCGACACTCGGCGATCTGCTCGAGGACGACCGGGCTTTTCACAATGATCCCGCGGCGGGCGCAGCGGGAAATCGATCCCATGATCGCGATGGGGATGGCGAGGAGCAGGGGACAGGGCGTGGCGATGACCAGGACCGCGAGGAATCGCATGGGTTCCCCGCTGGCTCCCCAGGCGGCGAGGCCGACCGTCAACGCCAGCGGCGTGTAGATGGCGCCGAGACGATCCCCCAGACGGCGCAGTTGGGGGCGCGTCGCCTCCGACTCGCGCATGACCTCCATGATCTTCGCGTACCGCGAATCGGCGGCGCGGCGCGTGGTCCGCATGGTCAGCGCGGTTTCACCGTTGATCGCCCCTGAGATCAAGGGTGACCCGCGGGTCTTGGTGATCTTGAACGGCTCGCCGGTAAGATAGGATTCGTCCATGACGCCGTGTCCCTCCAGGACCACGCCGTCCACCGGGCAGATGTCGTGGGGGTACACCACCAGGGTGTCCCCGACCGCGACCTCGAGCAGAGCCACCTCCTCGATTCCCGTTTCCGTCTTCCGATGCGCGACGGACGGCACGCGTTTGGCGAGTGCGGCCAGCACCGACGACGCGCTGCGCAGCGCGTACCGCTCGAGGGCGCTGCCCCCGGCCAGCATGAGGACGATGATGGAGCCCGCGAGATACTCGCCCAGAAGGACCGAGGCCACGATCGAGACGCCGCCCAGGAGATCGGATCCGAACTCGCGCTTCAGGAGTTTTCCGATCAACTCAACCACCAGGGGAATGCCTCCCAGCACCAGCAGGATCACGAGTGGAATTCGGGCCACGTCCGCCCCGGCCCGGAGTCCGAAGCGCAGGATGAGATGGATCAGGATGGCCGCCGCCGCCAGCACGGCAATCGCGGAGGTGCGATGGCGCCAAGCCGCGGAGAGACGCTCCCGCACCGAGGCGGCTCCGGTCCGGCGGTCTGCTTTGGAGGGTGCAGTGGCCATCGCATGTCTCCCCGCGTCTCGACGCCGACCTCGTTCCTGGACCCCGGGGACGGCCTCTGAGTCTTCCGGTGGTCGCTTTCCAGTGGGAAGGTCAGTTGCAGGAGCAGGACGAACTCGTTCCCTCCTTGAACGCCTTCACGATCGCTTCGCGGGTCTCCCCGGTGCGCTTCTGAATGCGGCCCAGCGTTTCCTCCAACTTGCCTTCGGTGTATTGGAGATCGTCGTCCGTGAGTGAAGCCCACTTCTGTTTCAGTTTCCCCTTGGTGATGTGCCAATCCCCCGTGAGTTCGAGTTTCGTCATGATCGTTTCCGTGATGTTTTGGCCGACGCCTTGGCGACGTCGGGTTTCGGTTTCGTTTCCTGTTTTGAGTCCGCGCGGGCAAGGGGCCGAGGCTCATTGCCTGACGGAAGGGGGTCCTACTTCGCTTCCTTCTGGATCCAGTCCCCGGTCTTTTCGATGTCCTTGCCGAGGCCGTGCGTCGTGTTGCAGCCCACGCCGACCAGGATCAGGAAGAGGAGTCCGATGAAGAGAGTGGATCGAGGTGCCGGGAGCAGCCGTGAGGCGAGGCGCAGAGGATGAGTCATGGAGACATCGTCGTCCTGCGAAGCGAGTCGCGCCATGGGGTGTTCACCTGACCCGACCGAGGGGAGTGAGTATCCGCGGGGCGTGGGCAGGTCAGGTCCCAGAGCCCGTGGAACGCGCGCGTTTCGTTCACTCGTTGATGGCGGAAGTACGCCAGGCTTTCCCAGGCGAAAGCCCGACGTTGAAGGGGAGAGGATGGACAGGCTCTTGGACCTGCACCGGGACGAGGAGGCCGGCCTCTTCGGGCAATCGAAGGAATTCCTGCACCGTCAGGAGCAGCTGAGCGGGAGAGTAGGGTTTGAGCAGGGTGGCAAAACGTTGGAGCCACGGCTGTCCCCCCACGTTGCGTCGGGGCCGCGCCCCGGTGGCGAGAATGATTGGCAACCTCGACGGCGTGTTCCGCACCTTTCGAATGAGTTCCCAGCCGGTCAGGTGGGGCAGGTCCAGGTTGGCGATCAGGAGCTCGAACGGGTTGTGGCAGAGCGCCTGCCAACCCTCGAGGCCGTCCCGGGCAATGGCCACCATATAGCCCGCGCGCAGCAACGCGCCGACGCTGAGATCCCGAAGACGTTCGTCCTCTTCCACGACCAGGATCCGGGAGGGGAGGGAGCCACTCGCTGACAGCTGGGGACTGGTGGACGGAGCGGGACAGCCAGGAACGAGAGAGGACATGGGGCGGGGCGTTCTGGGGTGGAGGGTTTGGATCCGGAGGGGAGGGGCGAGCGCGGCGAGGGGAGGAGGCGGTCTGCGAGGGGACCGAATCCGGCCGAGCATCCGTCGCGCGTCGCGGTTTCCTGGGGACCACGGTAGGCCGTGGGGAGAATGGGTCGCCATGGGGTGTTACCCTACCCAGGGTTGTCGGCCGGGCGATGGGAGGTGGTTTTCGGGCGTCGGCGGCGGTTTCCCGGGCGGGCCACTTTCAGGCGGGCAGGGGATGAAGGCTCGGTTCCGATTCGTGGTGCGGTGGGTGTCGCGTGGGTCCCGCGGGGCCGTTTCGGAGGCTGACCATTTTCCAGACTTCGAGCACCAGCATCGGGATCGAGCCCAGAGCGATCAGCCCGAACTCCTGCAGGAAAGGAACTGGCGAGGTTTGGAGGAATCGTCCGAGCCAGACATTGTGATGGCTCCAGATTTGGAGTGCGAACGACATCACCACGACGATGGCGAGGTTGGGATTGGAGAAGAGGCGGACCTGCCAGAGCGGGCGCGTGGCGCTCCGGCTTCCGAAGGCGCGCAGCAGTTCGGCATAGACCAGCACGGCGAAGGCGGCCGTTCGCGCTTGTTCCACCGTGCCGGATTGCATCCCGTGGAGGTAGGCTGCCGCCGCCACTCCCGCGGTAAGCAGGCCGGTCAAGGCGGTCGTCCGCACGAAGTGGCGGTCGGTGATCTGCTGGGAACGATGGCGGGGCCGCCGTTTCATGACAGAGGGGTCCACCGGATCGGTGGCCAGACAGAGGGCGGGGAGGCCGTCGGTGACCAGGTTGATCCAGAGCAGGTGGATGGGCAGCAGGGGCGCCGGGTAGCCGGCCACCACCGCGACGGTCATCACGAGGACCTCCCCGGTGTTCCCCGCCAGAAGGTACTGAAGGGTTTTACGGATGTTGTCGTAGATCCCGCGCCCTTCTTCCACCGCCGCGACGATGGTGGCGAAGTTGTCATCGGTGACGATCATGTCCGAGGCCTGCCGGGTCACTTCGGTCCCGGTTCGGCCCATGGCGATGCCGATGTCGGCCGCTTTGATGGCGGGCGCGTCGTTCACTCCGTCGCCGGTCATGGCCACCACGGCCTCGTTCGCGCGCCAGGCCCGGACGATGCGCAACTTGTGCTCGGCGGTGACGCGCGCGAAGACCGAGGTGCCGCGCACGCGTTCCCGCAGCTGTCCGCCGGAAAGCTGGTCCAGCTCCACACCGGAAATCACCTTGCCCTCGTCGGGGGTGAGCCCGATCTCGCGGGCCACTGCCGACGCCGTCACCGGGTGGTCTCCCGTGATCATCACCACGCGAATGCCGGCCGCCTGGCAGCGGCCGATGGCGGTCCGCACTTCCGGGCGCGGCGGGTCATACATGCCGGCGAGTCCGACAAAGACCAGGTCGCGCTCGACCGATGCGGGGCCGAGCGGAGCGGCCCCGTCGCCGTCGCCGTCGAGGGCGGGCGGGCTGGTCGGGGGGATCCCGGCGGGCGGCGTGGGAAGTGG
>JADLFD010000199.1 GCA_020845805.1 Verrucomicrobiales bacterium
ACCGCGCCCGCCTGCCCTCCTCGTTGGTCGAGCTTGAGCGTGGCACCAAGGTCAATGCGACCCGACCCACCATTGCGCAGGTTCTGCACCGCGAAATTGAGTCCGCCCACCTCCGCAGCCATCTGCGACCCGTCCTTCGCCGTGGACCGATAGGTCAACTGACCGCCTTCCACACGCAGTGATTTCAGGTCCAGCTTCGGGGGCTTCGCCGCCGGATCCGGCGCAGGGGCCGTTTCCTTGGCGCCCTCGCTCATCTTCTTGAGAATCGGATCGAGGTTGCTGGTGCCATCCGCCTTCTGCACCACCGTCACCGACGGCTGGCTCACGAGGATCTCATCCACGGCGAGGTTTCCGCCGAGGATGGCGAACAGGCTGTACCGCACGCGAACCGTGTCCACCGTGGCCAGCGATTCCGCGCCGTTCGGCACCACGCTCAGCTTGCGGATCTCGACCGACGAGAACGGGCTCAGCGCGATGCTCTCCGCCTCCACCCGCGCGTTGAGGGCCGCCGAGGCGCGCGGGAGGATCACGGACTTGAGGAATCCCGAGCTGGTGACCACGAAGTAGGTCACCCCGAGAAGCACCACCAACACCGCGGCCACGATCAAAAGCTTTTTCATGGAAATACCAGTTCGACGATTGTCCACCTTGCTCAACTCCACTCAATTCAACCCGACCCAATCCGACTTCACCTCACCTCACCGCCTCGCCCCGCCCCAAACTCCTCCGACTCATTTGCCCCCGACATCTTCGCCGCCCGGGCAACCGACGCGTGCCCGATTCGGCGCCGCCAGATCCGATCCGACCCGATCTTCGCCGGGCCTCGACGGGGAGCAGCCCTAGACGGTTCCCGATTCGAGGATCTTCACGTAGTCCGCGATCCCCGAAGCCGGCGGGTAGGCCGGCACGAAACTAAGTTCGTTCCGTGCCTTTGTCATGTCCGCCTCGGTATGCGGCTGGTAGAACGAGTATGGGTTCTCGAAGTAATCCGGCTCCAGCGAGGTGCCCAGGGCGGTGTTCAACGCCGCAATCACCTCGTTGAAGGAGAACGGATGGCCGCTGCCGCAGTTATACACCCCACTTCGTGGCGCGGCGAGCGCCGCGATGGTGCCGGCCACCACGTCCTTCACATAGACGAAGTCGCGCTTCTGCTCGCCGGCGCGGAACACGCGCGGACGCCGGCCGGCCTTCATCTGCAGGTACAGCTGGTAGATCATGCTGGCCGCCGCTTTCTTGTGCGTTTCCCGCGGGCCGTACACGTTGAAATAGCGGAGCCCGACGATCTTCCAAGACGGCGTCCGACGTGCGTAACGCCGCGCCAGGTTGTCCAGGTGCACCTTGGAAAACGCGTAGATGTTCGCCGGGGCCGGCGCCTGATCCTCGCGATTCACGCCGCTGGTGATGCCGTAGGTGGCGGCCGAACTGGCGTAGACGACCGGCGTTTGCGCGGGGAGCGCGAACTCGAGCAACCGACGGAAGCCCTCGATGTTGTCGTGCGCCTGGAGCAGCTGATCATGCACCGTGGTGTCGGTGATCGACGCCTCGTGGAAGATGGCGTCGAACGTCTCGTCGCGGAACCGCGCGCTCCAGTCGAGGCGCGAGACGTCGGCACTCACGAAGCATCCCTGGAACCCGCGCAGATTCCGGAAATCGCCGGAGCGGAAGTCGTCGACCACCGTGATCTCCGCCTGCGGATGCCGCTCCTGCAGGGCCAGCGTCAGGTTCGACCCGATGAAGCCGGCCCCGCCCGTCACCAAGATGCGTTGCATGTGGCGGCCAGCCTATCCGGGGGGGCCGCGGCGTCAACTTGACGCCTCTACTTCAGGTACTTCGCCAGCGGCGGCTCCAGGAGCTCCTTCACGTCGGGCAGATCCATGTTGTCCTTCGAGATCAGCGTCACGCCGGTGTCCACCCGCTTGGGCACGGTCTCGCCCTTGAGGCTGCGCACCGCGGTCATCACGCCCTCGTAGCCCATGCGCAGCGGATTCTGCACCACCAACCCCTGGATGTCTCCGGCCCGCAGGTCCGCCACCGACTGCGCGCCAGTATCGAACCCGACCATCTTCACCTTGCCGCCCGCGTACCCAAGATCCCGCAGGGCCTTGGCCATGCCCACCGCGGTCGATTCCGACGGACAGAACACGCCGTTGAGGTCGCGCGCGTATCGGTTCAGCAGGTTCTGCGACGCGGCATACGCGGTCTCGCGCGTGGCGCCGGCGTACTGGTCGCTGGAGAGAATCTTGATGTTGGGGAACTTCTTGATGGCGTCCATGAACCCTGCCTCACGTGCCTCGGTGCTCGCCGAACCCACGGCGTAGCGCAGCAGGATGACGTTCCCCTTCTCCCCCATGAGCTTGGCCAGATGCTCGGCCCCCATCTGTCCGCCGCGGAAATTGTCCGTCGCCACGAAACTCACGTACTTGTCCGACTTCAGATCGGAATCGATCACCACCGTGGGAATGCCGGCCGCAATGGCGGATTCCACCGGCTTCACCAACGCCTGCGAATCCAATGGCGCGAGGACGATGGAGGACACCCGGCGCGTGGTGAAGTTCTCCACCACCTGAATCTGCTGGTCGCGGTCGTCCTCCCGCAGCGGTCCCTTCCAGATCACGTTCACCTTTGTGCCGGCGGCGTTCAGCTCCGCCTCCGCCTTGCGCGCCCCCGCCTCGATCGAGCGCCAGAACTCGTGCGTCGTGCCCTTCGGAATCACCGCCAGGGTGTACCCCGCCGCAGCGCCACCCGCGGCGCCCCCAGCCCCCCCGCTCCCGCCGTCCCCGCATCCGGACAACACCAAGGCGCAAGACACGACTCCCAGGATCCGGCAAAATGGCTTCATGCGCAGGACGCTAGGGAAGCCGGGGCCCCTGTTTCAACCTGAAGTTGGTCCCAGGCTCGACAGATCCACCGTCGCGCACGGGGTGTCCTGACTGGTGTTGTTCACCTCGATGTGCGTAGCGCCCAACTCGGTCAGCTTCGTCACCACCGTCTGGCGCGCAAGCTCGGGGCGATTGCAATCCCGACTGAGATGGCCGAGGTAGATGCGCCGCAGCCGGTCCGACGCAATCTCGCACGCGACCGTCGCGGCGGCGTCGTTGGAGAGATGTCCGTGCCGGCTGAGGATGCGCTGTTTTGTGGCCCACGGACGCTTGGTGTCCGACTGCAGGAGCTTCAGATCGTGGTTGGCTTCCAGCACCAGCAGCTGGGCCGACCGCACGCGTTCCTGCACCAGCTTGGTCGCGTGACCAAGGTCGGTCAGAAACCCCAGGTCCCCCGCCGGGGTGCGCAGCAGGAACCCCACCGGATCGTACGCGTCGTGCGGCACTGAGAACGTGTCCACCGTCACGTCCCCGACTTCGAAGGAGGCGCCGGTTTGAAAAATGGCCGCCTTGAGTTTGCATTCGAGGATGCCCTCGGCCGCCTCGCGCGTGAGGCGGTTGCAATACACCGGCACGTCCAGCTTCGAGGCGATCACCCCCAGGCCCTGGATGTGGTCGATGTGCTCGTGCGTCACCAGGATGGCGGTCAGGGTCTCGGGACTCCGGCCGATCGACGCCAGGCGCTGCCGGATTTGTCGTCCGCTGAACCCGGCATCGATCAGAATGCGCGCCGAGGGTGTCTCCAGGTACGCGCAATTGCCGCTGCTGCCACTGCCAAGAATCGTGAACTGAACGGACACGCCGGCGACGCTACGCAAGCCGTCGCCCGCGGTCACGTCGCGGTTGCGGTTGCGGTTGCGGGTTCCCCACGGAGCCGCCCACGCATCAGGACTGGCCCCGGCACCGACAGCAGCCACGGATGACGCAGAGCTTCACAGATCGTCCCTGCCGCTCCACCGCCCCGGCGCTCCTCTTCCCCCTCTGTGTTGCTCGGTGACAGCTGTGGATCCGCTCCACGTCTCGGGTCGACCCCGCCCATTCTCCCCGGCGCCCATTTTCCTGCCCATTCCGTCCCCATCTTTCCGTCCCCATCTTTCCGTCCCCCTCTTTCCGGCCCCATCCCAGCGGTCCACAGATGACGCAGAGCATCACAGAGGGTCCCAGCCTCTCCACCGCCCCGGCACTCCTCTTCCTCCTCTGTGTCGCTCGGTGACATCTGTGGATCCGCTCCACGTCTCGGGTCGACCCCGCCCATTCTCCC
>JADLFD010000200.1 GCA_020845805.1 Verrucomicrobiales bacterium
AAATGACCCCTTGGCTCCGGCTCCTCAGCAAGAACGCCTTCGGCAACTACCGCACCCTGCTGCGCGATCTCACCCTCAGCCCGTCGATGGGCAAGTTCCTCGACCTCGCCAACTCCCAGAAACCCGGGTCCGCAGGAGGCGCCAATGAGAACTACCCGCGCGAGCTGCTCCAACTGTTCAGCATCGGACTCTGGATGCTCAACCCGGACGGCTCCTACGCCACCAACACTCTCGGGGAACGAATCCCAGCCTACTCGCAGGAAACCGTCCGCCAGGTGGCCCTGGCCCTGACCGGCTGGACCTACGCCACCGCCCCCGGCGCCACGCCACAGAACCAGAATTGGGAATACTTCGGAGCCCCGATGGAACCCCGCCCCACGAGCCACGATACCCACGCGAAATCCCTGCTCGGCTGTTCCCTCCCCGCCGGCCAGTCGGTCGAACAGGACCTGGACGCCGTCCTCGACTGCCTCCTGCAGCATCCCAACACCGCACCCTTCGTCGCCACCCGCCTCATCCGCAGCCTGGTCCTCAGCAATCCCTCGCCTGAGTACATCCAACGCGTCGCCACGGTCTTCGCCAATAACGGCCAGGGCGTCCGTGGCGATCTCCAGGCCGTGGTCCGCGCCATCCTCCTCGATCCCGAGGCGCGCCAGGACCAGGCCACCCTCAACCAGGGCCGCCTGCGCGAACCCATCCTGCACCTCACCACGCTCGTCCGCGCCCTGAACGGCAGCATCTCCACCTCCCAACAGATCTCGTATCTCTTCGACTACATGGGCCAGGGCATCCTCACCCCGCCCTCGGTCTTCAATTGGTTCTCCCCCCTCTACCGGGTCCCGCAAAACCCGCAGCTCTTCGGACCCGAGTTCCAGATCTACAGCCCCACCGAAGCCACGTTGCGCGGCAACCTGTTCCACTCGGTGCTCACTTACCCGGGCTCGGACCTCAGCATCGATCTCAGCCCCTTCCAACCCTACGGCAACGACATGGCGTCGCTGGTGGAGATGGCCAACACCGTGCTCCTCCACGGCCGCATGCCCGCCGCCATGAAACAGACCCTCGTCACCGCCGCGACCCCCGGTTACGACGCCAAAACACGCATCGAAACGGTTCTCTACCTCACCGTCCTGAGCGGCCAGTTCGCCGTCCAACACTGAGTCACTCCCACCACGGATTCCCACTCACTCGCCACTCACTCGACCCTTCCCCCCTTCCCACCATGGCCACGTTCCAACATCCCATCTCGCGACGGCAACTCCTCGGCGGCCTCGGCGGCGCCGCACTCCTCGCGCGCCTCGGACGCATCAACGCCCTCGCGCAAAACTCGCCCCCCGACTACAAGGCCCTCGTCTGCGTGTTCCTCACCGGCGGCAACGACGGACACAACACCGTCGTGCCCCTCACGCAGGCACAGTTCGACGCCTACCAGGCCGCCCGCGGCTCACTCGCGCTCCCCGACAACAACGGCGCCCTGCTTCCCGTGGAGACCCCGGACGGCACCCCCTACGGACTCAACCCCGGCCTCACCGCCATCCACCCGCTCTGGGCCCAGGGTCACCTCGCCGTCCTCGCCAACACCGGCATGCTCGTCCAACCCGTCACGCGCCCTCAGTTCCTCGCCAACTCCGCCCCCGTTCCCACCAACCTTTTCTCCCACTCGGATCAGATCCAGCAGATGCAAAGCGGTATCCCTTCGACCTCCGGGTCGAGCGGCTGGGGCGCCCGCGCCGCGGATCGCGTCAATACCCTCAACGGAACGTCCACCTTCCCCGCCAGTATCTCCGTCACCGGGCCGTCCCTCTTCTGCACCGGGCAGATCGTCCAATCCGCCAGCCTGCTTCCCGGGTTCAACCTCGATCCCAGCGGACTCCAGCTCTGGCCCCAATCGGCCGCCACGGCGCGACGCACAGGGATGCAACAGGTCCTCGAATTCGATAGCGGCCTGGCACTGGTCCAGGCGGCCAACAAAGTGCGCCAGGACGCCCTCGGCTTGAACGCCATGCTCACCGGTACTTCCGCCACCGTGGGCACCTCCTTCCCCGGCACCCTGCTCGGCAACCAACTCCTGCAGGTGGCCAAGATCATCAAGCTGCGCTCCTCCACCGGGCTCCAACGCCAGGTGTTCTTCTGCTCCCTCGGAGGCTTCGATACCCACGGCGCGCAAAGCTGGCAGCACTGGGACCTCCTCAGCCAGGTGTCCGAGGCACTCGCCGCCTTCCATACCGCCACGCTCGAACTCGGGGTCGCCGACCGCGTCACCGCCTTTACGCTCTCCGACTTCGGTCGCACGCTCCAACCCAGCGGCGGCGGCAGTGACCATGGCTGGGGCAATCACCACCTGATCCTCGGCGGGGCCGTGCAGGGCGGCCGCGTCTACGGCACGTTTCCCAACCTCGCACTCGGCGGTCCCGACGACTCCGGGACTCGCGGCGCGTTGATCCCCTCCACTTCCATCGACCAATACGGCGCCACGCTGGCCTCGTGGTTCGGGGTCGCCCCGGCCGACCTGCCTTCCGTCTTCCCCAACCTCCCGCACTTCACCAACGCCAACCTGGGATTCCTTGGATAAGCACTCCGGCGAAAAGGAACTGGGATCCTGCGGCGCGGGATTCCCGGAGTGACCGAGGCGACGAAACCGGAGCTTCCCGGTCTCGTCGTCTCCCCCCAAAGCGCGCCCGCCCTTCAGCGCACCGCGATGGGATCCCCTGCGGAC
>JADLFD010000201.1 GCA_020845805.1 Verrucomicrobiales bacterium
CGCTTGGCGGCGCGGCGGAGCCGCTTGTCCGTGCGCACGATCCCCACGTAATCCCACATCAGGCGGCGGATCTCGTCCCAGTTGTGGCTCACGACCACCAATTCATCCGGGTCATGGGCATCGCCGGCCTGCCAGGGCGGGATTTCGACCCGGGACGCGGAGGGCGCGGAGTCGAGGACCAGCCGCGCGGCACGGCGTGCGCAGACCACCGCCTCCAGGAGTGAGTTGCTGGCCAATCGATTGGCGCCGTGCAGGCCGGTACAGGCCACTTCCCCAATGGCATACAGGCCGGGCAGCCCGGTCTCCCCGGAAAGCGTGGTCACCACGCCCCCGCACTGGTAGTGCGCGGCGGGCACCACCGGCACCGGCTCCTTGGTCATGTCGATGCCCAGGTCCAGGCAGGTTCGGTAGATGTTGGGGAAATGGGAGATGATGAAGGGCGCCGGCTTGTGGGTGATATCCAGGTCCACATGGGATGCGCCGGACCGTTTCATCTCCGAATCGATGGCCCGAGCGACCACGTCCCGAGGAGCGAGCGAGGCGCGTTCGTGGTATTGGTCCATGAATTCGCGTCCGTCCTGGGTTTTCAGGATCCCGCCTTCGCCGCGGACGGCCTCGGAGACCAGGAAGGACTTGGCGCGCGGGTGGTAGAGGCAGGTGGGGTGGAACTGGATGAATTCCATGTTCGCGACCGGGACACCAGCCCGCCAGGCCATGGCCACGCCGTCGCCGGTCGCGATGTCGGGGTTGGTCGTATAGAGGTAGACCTTGCCGCAGCCGCCGGTGGCGAGGACGGTGAGCGGCGCCTGGAAGGCCTTCACCTCCCCGGTGGAGCGGTCGAGGGCATAGACCCCGAGGCAGCGATCGTTGTCGCCGCCGCTGCCGAGCTTGCGATGCGTGATCAGATCGATGGCCAGGTGGTTCTCGAACATGCGCAGGTTCGGCTCGCGCTCCGCCGCCGCGAGCAGAGCGCGCTCGACCTCGCGTCCGGTCATGTCCTTGTAGTGCAGGACGCGGCGGCGCGAATGGCCGCCTTCCCGCGTCAGATGAGGTTCGCGGCGACCGGGTTCCTCCGGGATGTCGCGTTCATCGAACTTCATGCCGAAGGAAATCAGCTCGCGAATGGCTTCAGGCCCTTCGCCGACGATCGAGCGGACGGCTTCCTCGCGGCAGAGCCCGGCGCCGGCGTCCAGGGTGTCGCGGACGTGGCTTTCGATCGTGTCATCGCTGCCGAGGACGGCCGCGATGCCGCCCTGGGCCCAATTGGTATTGGAGTCGGCGCGTTGCTTCTTGGTGACCAGCGCGACCCGCAGGCGGGTGGCGACCTTGAGGGCGAAGAAAAGGCCTGCGATGCCGCTGCCCAGCACCACGCAGTCGAATCGTTCCGAAGCCGGCATGAATGAGCCTTGGCGGCGGGGCGTCCATTAGCAAGCAGCGGCTGAACTCGGGTTTTGGATTGGTCCGGCTTAAGTTCGGATTTGACCCTGAGGCCCGTCGTCCTAAGGTCGCTCCCCAGACTTCAACCTCAAACGTTGCGATATATGCAGACTACGCAGAGAGACAACTTGGCGGGACCCTCCAACCGTCGGGACTTCATCAAAAAGGGTGCCACCGCGGCCGCGACCGTGGCGGCCGTGAACTCCCTGAAGACGCCGGTTTACGGGCAAAGCCAGGCGCCCTCGACCGGGCGAGTGATCGGAGCCAATGACCGCATCGTGGTTGGTTTCGTCGGGGTGGGCGGCCAGGGCATGGCGCACGTGCGCAGCATCAAGGCCAACGCGGGCGACAACAAGGTGACCCTCGCCGCCGTCTGCGACGTGTCCAAGTACCGGACCGCCGAGGCCAAGGCCTGGGTGGAGAAGGACAACGGCGGTGCGTGCGAAGGATTTTCGGACTACCGCAAGCTTCTCGAGAAGAAGGATATCGACGCGGTGTGCGTGTCCACCGTCGACCATTGGCACACCCGCATCTCGGTGGACGGCATGAACGCCGGGAAGCACATCTACGTGGAGAAGCCGATGGCGCGCTATCTCCCGGAAGGCTTTGAGATCTACGATGCCGTGAAGAAGACGGGCAAGATCCTGCAGGTGGGATCGCAGGGATGCTCGGACGCCAAGTGGCACAAGGCCGCGGAGCTGTGCAAGTCGGGCAAGATCGGCCAGCTGGTGCTGGGCCAGGGCTCGTACATGCGCAACAGCCCGAAGGGCGAGTGGAACTACCCGATTCAGGGCTGGGCGACCGCGGACGACATCGACTGGAAGAGCTGGAAGGGGCCGGTGGTGCAGGATCGCAAGTTCAGTGCCGACGATTATTTCCGCTGGCGCAAGTACTACCCGTACTGCGCGGGCCTGCTGGGCGATCTCTTCCCGCACCGTCTGCACCCGCTGATGCTCGCGACGGGCAATCCCGAGTTCCCGCGCCGCGTGGTGTGCACCGGCACGCGCCACATTCATTCCGACAAGAAGACCCCGGGCACGCCCGAGCGCGACGTTCCCGAGATGGTTGCGGCCATGACCGAGTTTCCCAGCGGCTACCAGCTGATGGTGTGCAGCTCCTCGGTCAGCGAGCAGGGCCTCCGCGACATGATTCAGGGGCAGCACGCGACGCTTTACATCGGTGGCAACCGTGTGGAGTTGAAGCCCGAGCGGCCCTTCACCGAGGACGTCGATCCCGACACCTTCGAGAACCTGACGCCGGGTGAGGACATCAAGTGGCACGAGAAGAACTGGTTTGAATGCATCCGGTCGGGCAAGCAGCCGAACGCGGGCATCGATCTCGCCATCCGTGTCCAGACGGTGATCGCACTGGCCGAGATGTCGGAACGCTACAACGCCGCGTGCCTCTTCGATGAGAAGACGCGCAAGGTCACGACCGAGGGCGGACGCGAGTTGCCGATGCTCAACTACGGCTCGAACCCGTTGTCCTGATTCCGGTGTCGCGCCGGCGATCGCGCCCGGCGCCCTCCGGCTTTTTATCGCGAAAAGACCCGCCCTTGAGGCGGGTCTTTTGCTTTTCCCCGGTTGCCAACCCTCGCGCGACCCCGCTAGCGTCACACCGATGAAACGCCTTGCTCTGTGCCTCGTGCTGCTTACCGGCCCGGCACTCTCCGGCCCGGCGCAGACCGCGGACACGGAGTTCCTCCGAATCTACGAGCGCATCCAGCAGGGCGACACGCGGGCGGCGGCGAACGACGCCGCGGGCGCCTACGGCGATTACCGCCTCGCCCTGGAAGATCTTGAACGCTTCGCGAAGGCGCATCCGAGCTGGAACGAGAAGATCATCCGGTTCCGCCTTGGCTACCTCGAAGGCAAAGTGGGTGAGCTGAAGGGCCGCGTGCCGGCCTCCGCCCAGGCGGCGACCGGTACCGAGCCGGACCTCCGACCGACTTTGCCGCCGGCGGATGCCACCGGGTTGTCGGGAGCCGACGCCCTTTCCCTCGATCTGGCGCGCGAGCGGGCCCGGGCCGAAACGGCGGAGGCACGCGCCTCGTCCGCCGAGTCGAGTCTGGCGGTGGCCCTGCAGCGAGCCGCGGAAGCTTCGGCGCGGATCGGGGATCTCACCGACAACGCCTCCAATCTTGCGCTCGACCTCCGTCAGGTGCGCGACCGCGTGGAGGTGCTGGAGGCCACCCAACGGAGTCTGGAGGGGCATCGTGACCGGTTGGAGTCCCAGCGCGTGGTGCTGGAGGCGAAACTGAAGGAAGCGCTCAGCCCGCGGCCCGCGGCCCTGGACCCCGCCGAGCTGGAACGCGTCCGCGAGCGCAATCTCACGCTGGCCAAGGAAAACGAGATCCTCAAAGCCAGCCTGGATCGCCAGATGGTCGAGAGCCAGCGGGTGCTGGAGCAGGCCCG
>JADLFD010000202.1 GCA_020845805.1 Verrucomicrobiales bacterium
ACGGGTCAAGACCCGTAGAACGGGTCAAGCCTGGTGGGTGGTGTGGCTCAGCGCGCGGCGGAGGTCGCGGTCCGAGTCGCGGCGTTTGAGGTCCTCGCGTTTGTCGAACTCGTGCTTTCCGCGGCCCACGCCGAGGGCGACTTTGACGCGGCCATTTTTCCAGTAGAACGACAGGGGGATGAGTGTCTGTCCCTTGACCGTGGCGTGGCCTTCCAGTTTGCGGATCTCGGAGCGGTTCAGGAGCAGCTTGCGCGGGGCTTTGGGCGCGTGGTTCTGGCGGTTGCCGAAGGCGTACTCATCGATGTGCGCGTTGTAGAGCCAGACCTCGCCCTTCTCGACGCGCGCGAAGGCGTCGGCGATCTGGCCCTTCCCTGCGCGGAGTGCCTTCACCTCGGTGCCATGGAGGACGATGCCGGCTTCGAAGGTGTCGACGATGTGATGATCGCGGCGGGCCTTCGGGTTGTTGACGATGTCCGGCATGGGACGGCGCGAGGGGCGTGGGTCGGGGGAGAGGGGAGAGGGGGGTAAGAAAAAAGCCCCGGTGCGGGCCGGGGCTTGGGGGAGGTCACGAGCCCGCGCGCGTGCTCAGCTCAGTCGTTGAGCGTGGGGCTGCGCCGGCGGCGCTTGCGGGTGGATTCGGCTTCGATTTCGTCGAGGGCCGGTTCCCAGAAGGTCTTATCCTCGATCACCTCGACCATGGCGATATCGGCGACGCCCAGGCCGGAGATATCGGAGACGAGGGGACGGCCCATGCCGCCGCCACCGGCGTTGAGCTGGCGGACGCGGCGTGACACGAGGTTCACGAGGACGTTCGGATTGCCCACTCTCTCGAGGGCTTTGCGCATGAGGTCAGAGTTCACAGTGGAAATGGGTTCCCGACGATCGGGCCGGAAAGATAGGGGGCTGGCCGGGGGGGGCAACAGGAATCTTGGCCCAAAACCACTTGCGCCCGGTGGGGCGGCCTCCCTAGAACAACCGCCACTCATGGCGCCCGTGGCATCCCGACGTCCCTCGGCCCTTCCTCCCCGCTTCGATCTCGGAAGGTATGTGAACCAATGTATGGAGGCGGTGAACGACGGTCTGGACCGTTTCCTGCCCCGGGCGAGCGCGCGCCCGTCGACCATCCACAAGGCGATGCGCTACAGCCTGTTCGCGGGTGGGAAGCGGATTCGTCCCGCCCTGGTTCTGGCGGCGGCGGACGCCTGCGGCGGGACGTGGAAGGACGCGTTGCCGGCCGCCTGCGCGGTGGAATGCATTCACACCTATTCGCTGATCCACGACGACCTGCCCGCGATGGACAACGACGACTTCCGGCGGGGCAAACCGACCAACCACAAAGTTTTCGGTGAGGGCATGGCGATCCTGGCGGGGGACGCGTTATTGACCGCGGCGTTCGACATCCAGGCGCAGGCGCCTTCCACACCTCGGTATCCGGTCGCCCGCCAGATCCGGGAGCTGGCGGAGGCTTCGGGTTCGCTGCAGCTGATCGCGGGTCAGGTGGCGGATCTGGAAGGGGAGGGGCGGAAGCTCTCCGTGCCGCAGTTGCGGTACATCCACGAGCGCAAGACCTCGGCGTTGCTGCGCGCGGCGGTGCGCCTGGGGGGGATGAGCGCGCGGTGCACCCCGACGCAGCTCGAGGCGCTGAGCGATTTCGGATACCACGTCGGCCTCGCCTTCCAGGTCATCGACGACATTCTCGACGTGACCCAGACCAGCGAGACGCTGGGCAAGACGGCGGGCAAGGACGTGGCGGCGGAGAAGGCGACCTATCCCTCCATCGTCGGCTTGGAGAAGTCGAAGCGCATCGCGGCGCAGCTGACCCGCAAGGCGTTTGATTCACTGGCGCCGTTCCGGGGGCGGGCAGTGGCGCTGAACGCGCTGGCCGAGTACCTCCTGAACCGGGACCGGTGACGGGCTTGCTCAGGACAGCTTGCCCGCGTAGTAGGCGTCGACCTTGGCGGCCACATCGCGGAAGCCGATGTCGGTTTCGTAGATCAGCTTAAACTGGTCGATCGCCTCATCGCGGCGGCCCATCTTCTCGAGCACACAGCCGAGGTCGTAGATCAGGTTCTTCTTCTCGTCGTCGAACACGAGCTTCTCCTTCAGCGCGTTCTGCAGCATGCGACTGGCGAGGTCGTTCATGCCGCGCTGGGAGAAGCACTGCGCCAGCAGGGACAGGGCGGCGATGCGGCGGTGGGGATAGTTCTGGGCCTTCTGCAGTTCCTGAATCGCCTCCGGGAGACGCCCCGCGCGGAAGTGGAGCTGGCCCAACTCGAAGCGGATGGAGAGATCCGACGGATACCGTTCGGCCCGGGCGAGGCATTCGCGCAGTTCCAGTTCGTCGCGCTCGCGTTCGAGTTTCGCACGCGTCCCCGGAGTCGTGGGATCCGCGGGGTCGAGTTGCTCGATCTGATGGTTGAACTGGCGCACCCGGGTTTGGGCGCGGGCGCGTTCGAGCGAGGCATCGCCGCGCGCGTGGGTCTGGATCAATTGCTCGTAGACCGCGAGGGCGCGATCGAAGTCCTTCTGGTCCGCGTGCAGTTCGGCCAGGGAGCGCAGGAGGCGCACGTTGCCGGGTTCGCGTTCGAGGCGGGCCTGGTATTCCGCGATGAGCTGGCGGGCGACGTCGGAGCTCTGGACCTGGCGGGTTTCCTGTTCCAGGACCACGGCCTCGTCTTTGTCGCGCAGGGCGTCGCGGTAGTTGCCCTCCCCCGAGGCGAGGGCGGAGTAGCCTTTGGTTCCCAGGGTCCGGCGGGCGCCGAGGTCCTTGTAGGCGCGGGCGACCTCGGCATCGGCGGGGTTGGCGGTGAGGAGATCGGCGAAGATGCGGTCGGCGCGATCGGATTGACCGGCGGCGACCAGGGCCTGGCCGAGCCGGAACGCCACATCGCGGTCGGCGGGGCTGGCCTTGAAGAGGATCTCGAGCGAGAGCACGGCGGTGCGGGGCAGGTCGCTGGCCATGGCGGCGCGGGCGAGCAGGTCGTGGGCGGCGGTGCTGCGCGGGTCGTTGCCGAGGGCGAGTTCGGTGTAGTGGAGTGCCTCCTCGGGGTGGGAGCGCAGCGCGAGTTGGGCCTTGGCCAGGTGGGGCGAGGCCTGGCCAAGCCATTTCTTGAACAGGCCGCCGGTGGCGGCGGGGCGGCGGAATTGCGCCGCGCGCAGCGCCTCGCGGCACTCGTAGAACGCCGGCTCCTTCTGCAGCACGTCCGTGAACAGCGTGACGGCGTAATCGAGATTGCCCTTCTGGTAGGCGGCCATGCCGCGCTCAAAGTTCTCGCGCACCGGGCGAGGGATTTCCTGGGACGACTTTTCCGCCATACGCTGCGCCACTCTACCCCGGGGCGCCGCGGATTCCAAATCGCGAGACGCGGTCGCCGGCGGGGAGCGGGGGATCCGGCTCGGGCGTTGCGGCGGGTTCGGGCGTGTCCTTATCCTTGCCGGACATGAAGCTTTCCGTGCGCTGGCTGTATCCAACGGCCTTCTTCTGCCTGTTGCTGTCGGGCGCCGCGGGACTCATTTACCAGGTCGTCTGGGCGAAGTATCTGTCGCTACTCCTTGGGCACACGAGTTATGCGGTGGTGGCGGTCCTGGTGGTCTTCATGGGCGGGCTGGCGCTGGGCAACGCGTTTCTGGGGCGGTACGCCGACCGCCTCCGGCGGCCGCTCGCGCTGTACGGATGGCTGGAGCTGGGGATCGCGGCCTACGCGGTGGTGTTCCCGATCTACTTCGAACTCTGCCAGGGGGCGTATGTGACCCTGGCCCGCGGTGCTGCGCCGGGCAGCCTGTGGCTGATGGGGCTCAAGTTCGTGGTCAGCGTGGCGGCGATCCTGGTGCCCACCGCTTTGATGGGCGGCACCCTGCCGATTCTCACGCGGCTGGTGACGCGTTCCCTGGGCGAACTGCGCGCGCGCGTGGGCGGTCTGTATTTCATCAACAGCCTGGGGGCGGTGTTCGGCGTGCTGATCGCGG
>JADLFD010000203.1 GCA_020845805.1 Verrucomicrobiales bacterium
AACGCGATGAAACCCAGCAACTCCAGTCCGACCACCACGAAGCACGAATAGAGAAAGACATCCACCGGCCGGGCCTGACGCAGGCGACCCACGTTGGCCGCGATGAAATCCTCACTTGCCGCGGAACCACTCCCGCGGCGTACCAACAGGAAGAGCGTCCCCGCCACGGTGATTCCCAGACCTCCAAACTGGACCAGGGCCAGGATCACCGCCTGTCCCGCCCAGGAAAAGGAATCGGAAAGCGGGACCGTCGACAACCCCGTCACACACACCGCCGAGGTCGCCACGAAAAGGCAGTCCAGCACTCCCACGCGGACGCCCGCGGCCTGGGACATCGGGAGCATCAAAAGCGCCGTCCCAGTGGCGATGAAGAGACCAAACACCAGGATCAGTCGCGAGGCCGTGGTGCGGGTCCGCGCACGGTTCCCTGATCGCAACCGCAGAGTTCCCTCGGCCAGGCTCCGGAACGGGTGTTTCATGTCCTCGCGCAACGCGACTCAGTTGGCTTTCACGTGGGTCCAGACCTCGTCAAACAGGCGCGTCTTGCCGCCCAGGTCCTCCAGGAACTCGAGCTTCTTCATCATCTCCTCCGATGGGTAGATGGCTGGATTGCGTAAGTCCTCCGGACGCACGAATTCCCGGGCCGCCCGGTTGGGCGTGGCAAACTGGGTGAAGTTCGAGATCCGGGCACCGACCTTGGCGTCGAGCAGGTAGTTGATGAACGTTTCCGCGAGCTCCCGATGCGGGGCTCGCGCTGGAATCGCGAGGGTGTCGACCCAGATCTGGCTGCCCTCGGAGGGGAGGACGTACCTCAGCTCCGCGTCCTCCGCCATGCCTCGCGCGGCCTCGCCGCTGTAGACCACCGCCAGGGCTGCCGAACGGGCCAGCACACGGTTCTTTCCCCCGACACTGCCCTCCAGGGCCACGCTGCGCGCCTTTGCGGCAGTCAGCAAATCCCGGGCGCCCTTCAACGCGGCGGCGTCCGTGGTGTTGAGGCTCCGGCCCCGGTACTTCAGCGCCAGACCTACTGCGTCCCGCATCGAATCGATCAGCACGAACGGCCCGTAGGCCCGCGCGGGATCCAGGATGGCCGCCCAGGAATCCGGAGCCGGCCTGCCTTCTGCATGCCGGTAGAGGAGCCCCATCGTTCCCCATTGATAGGCCACCGTGTAGTCGTTGGCGGGATCAAAAGGCAGCTTTCGAAAGCGTGGCTCAAGGTTTGCCACGTGGGGCAACCGCTCCAGACGTAGCCGCGCCAGCAAGCCCAACTTCACCAGCGGGGTGACGAGATGGTCCGGCGGCACAACCACGTCGTACTGCGACACCCCACCCGCCTGAAGCTTCGCCAGCATGCTCTCGGCATCCTCATAGACGTCGATGGTGAGCTTGGCCTCGTGCGCGCGTTCGAAGTCCTTCACCACCTCGGGATCCAGGTACTCGCTCCAGATGAACACGTTCAGGGGTTGCGCGGCGAACGCCACCCCGGTCCCGCTGCCCTGCCACATCGACAGCGACAGCAACCCACACCACAAAAGGAGCACCCTGACGCGCATGACTCCGCGCTCATGCGGGAACACGCCGTGCAGGTCAAGTCCGGGTTCGGCAGGGAGAGAACGCGGGAGACGACGGAGGCGAATGGGTTGGTTGACCCCAGTGATGGTTGGTGGGCCCAGCAGGATTTGAACCTGCGACCAAAGGATTATGAGTCCCCTGCTCTAACCGCTGAGCTATGGGCCCTTCCCAACGCCCGCGGCACCATACCAAAGCTCAGCCCCCACTCAACGCTGGAGGAGAAGCCGCCACGCGTCTCAGGCGCGTCGGCGCCGCGTGACGAACATGCGCCCCCCCGCCAAGACCTGCAGCCCGAGGGCAGCGGCTCCCACGTGCACCGGTTCCGGAACGCTGGTATGCGTGCCCACAACATCGATCTCCCGATACGCCGCCAGATCCGCCGTCACGCCCACAATGTTGAACCGGACGGAACGCACTCCGGTGGCCAGAGGTCCCGCATCGTCGGCGACAATCACCCGGGTGTTCACGTTGAACCCTGAATACACCTCATCGAAGTCGACCGTCCCCAAAGACGCGTACACCCCGGGGCTGGACACCGTGTGGTACTGCAACATGTAGCGCTGCCCACCCCGGTAGGTGTCCCACCCCGCGCAGGTGGTGACCGACGAGATGTTGTATCCCCCGGCGTCGCTGAGCACGAAGGTCAGCGAATAGCCGTTCCCGGCAAACGCGGTCTCCGCAGCGTGCGGACTCGAATTCCCGTGGGTGCCGTTCTAGAGGACAGGAATTCCCGCCACCGCCCCCGCAGCGAGACCCGCATTCATTCTCAACGTATCCCCTCCTTATCAACGGTGCCTGTCTTGCGCTTGAATGGGTCGCCCGGCGCCACGTCCGAGCCGCATCTCCGTCCTCACCCGGAGCGCGGGAGATCCAGCCCACCAGCGAAGCACCTACGGGACGGCGACGCCGCTACCTCCGTCGAGCCAACTTCCCGATGGCCGCTCGGCGTAGACGCCGGCATCTTCCGCGACATGCCTGCGGCAAACCCCACTCGGACCCGTCGACGGAGAGCACGGTCGATCTGGTGGGCGATGATCCTGACGATGATATCCGGCGCTTTGCGTGCATCGGCCGCAGACTACTACGTCCGTCCGTCCGGAGATGATGCCGCGCCAGGAACCTCCCCCGAGGCTGCCTGGCGAACCCCGGAACGCGTCAACGGATCCCGCCTCCTGCCAGGAGACCGTGTGCGCTTCGAGGCCGGCGCCTCTTTCCACGGCAACCTGTCCCTCACGGCGGAAGACGCCGGCACTTCCCATGCCCCCGTCGTGATTGGCTCCTTCGGCATCGGACGCGCCACCCTTCTCGCGGGCGATCAGACGGGGATCACGATCGAGA
>JADLFD010000204.1 GCA_020845805.1 Verrucomicrobiales bacterium
ACGACTCGCGGTAGTTCCCGCGGAGTTGTCCTCCGGCCTGGAGGATCCGGCCCTCGACTTCATTGGTCAGGGAAGCGCCGGCGAGATAGAGCGTGGAGTTGGTGGAGATGCTGATCAGCCCCTGATTCACCACTGGCGACGACAGAGTGGCGGTGATCCCGGAAAGGGTGTTGCTGATTGAGAATCGTCCGCCGGGCAGGATGCGGAGCGGGCCCGCTCCCTCCTTGGTGCCGTTGGACAGGTCGAAGGTTCCGTCCACGCGAAGGCCGCCCGGACCGCGCAAACGTCCGAACCGCTCGATCACCAACCGGCCGTTGGACAGGACGGCGCTGGCGCCGTTGAGATCGAGGGTCCCTCCTTCCAACCGCAGCGCCTGGCGGCCGGTGGCGGCGCCGAGGATCAACGACTCGGCGAAATGCGTGCCGGTGACGCGCACGGCGTACGTGCCGGGAAGATCAATCACCGCGTTGGTCCCGAGGCCTGGCAATCCCGCGGTCCAGTTCGCGGCGTCCCCCCAATCGCCATCCGCCGCGCGCGCCCAGCGCGTGTGCTGCTCGTTGGAGCGATCCTCCACCACGAGATTCAGCGTCAGGTTCGTGGTGACGATGGAGACGTTGCGTCGCGCCGTGACCTGAATGGTGAACGCGTGTGTCCCGGCATCGGCGAACGAGGGCCGCACCAACAATCGTCGCACGATGGGGTTGGTGCCGGTGTGCGTGAAATCGGCGAAGGAAATGAACGCCGGCCGGGGTGTGCCGGGAGCGAAATCCATTCCCAGCAGGGTAACGCCGGCGGCGGTCGCCGTGAGCGTGTGCGTGGTGGCTTCGCCCTCAGGTGCGGAGAGCGAGAGTGGGGTGAGGGCGATCGATTCCCCGGCCACGCACGGTGCGAGATCGTCGCGATCCCCGATACCATCGTCGTCGGAATCCGTGTCGAACGGGCTGGGGCATCCATTCACCTGGGATTCGGAACCGTCCGCCAAGCCGTCGCGGTCGGTGTCGGCAAGGAACGGATCGGTACCCAACCGGTACTCGACCCGATTCACCGATCCGTCGAAGTCAAAGTCAGCCGCCGCATCGGAGGCGTTGAACGGGTCGAACTTGGTTCCGAACTGATTGCTTGTGCGATCAGCTTCCCACGAGTTGGGAAGGCCATCGAGATCGTCATCCGCGTCGCGCGGGCGCAAGGCGAAGCGAACCGGGGGCAAAAGGAGGGGTTCGCGACCGAGATGTTCCGAACGGGCTTGAACGACCACCGACGCCGCGTTGGTGGGGACCTGCATCCAGAACTCCGTGCGTCCGACATTCGGGATCTGACGTGGCACGGGGGTTCCGTTCACCGAGAGCGTCCATAGCCAGGGGGCGGGATCATGGTGCACCGCGACCGTGAGCCACTGGCCGGGGACGACCGGTTGGTTGTTGGTCACCGACAGTCCCGAGACCTCGGCGACATTGAAATCAAACAACGCGCCGGCATCAGGCAGATCCGAGCCATCCGCGAGGGTGACAGATTGCCCGTTGACTCCCAGCCACCCGGGCAACACCCGCACCGCCAGGGTGTCTCCCGGGGTCAGGGACGCACCTTGGAAGAGGACCTCCGCGTACGACGGAGTCAGACGCACCTCGTGGGGGGGCACCACTCCCGACAGCGTGGTGACGTTCACCCGGTTGGAAGGACTGCGGGTGAGGTCCACCACGCGATCAAACCCGATCACCAGCGACGACCAGGGTGAGATCGGCGTGCTCGCCGCATGGTCCCAGAGGTTGCCTGAGTCCGCGGCAACGACCCGCACGATGCGCGGGGCGAGGACCGATCTCAGAGTGTAGTGGCGCGATTCCGCGCGTTCATTGCCGGCGGCGTCCACCAGGATCGAGGTCAGTGTGAGGGAACCGCCGTCGAGCGCGTTGGTGAGGGAGAACACGAGAGACTGGGCCAGCTCCTGTTGGGGATCCGGCGCCCAGGATTGCCGTTGCTCGGCGGTTACCGCTCCAGATAACCGCACCGTCCAGCGCAGGGAACGGCTGTTGTCCGAGGCGCGCAGGGTGAGCGCGAGAGGCAGGCGCGGGTCGAGCACTTCGCGATCCAACGGCGCGCTCAACTGGAGTCGTGGCGGGGTGGTATCGAGGGTTTCAAACACCAGCTGCGCCGGATCGGAAGACGCCCCTGAATCATCCAGGGCGACGGCGCTGATCTCGACCTCGCCGGACGCTTCGGCCTCGGCTGGGAACTCCATCACGAGAGGGGTCGCCACACCGTTGGGAGGGGCAAACAAGGTGCGCGTGAACGACAGCGCCCCCTTCCCTTCCAGGCGCACCGCGGAAACCGTCGCGTCGTCGCGAGCGAGCACGCTGAAGCCAAACCGGCGTCCCGTTTCCAGCGGGCCGGTCAGCGGTTCGATCCGCGCCAACTCCACCGTCGGCCGGTCATTGGGGCCCACGCGCAACTCCAAGACGCGGGCTTCCCCCGCGTTGCCGGCGCGATCCACGCCGACTGCGGTGATGCGAACCGTACCTTCCGCCGGAAGGCGCACCGCGAAGGTGTGCTGCGGTCCGTTGGTGGAAATTCCGAGGGCGACACCGTTTCGCGACCAGCGCACGACGGCGTCTGGATCCGGGGGATCCATCAGGGCCTCCACGGTGACCGTGGCCTTGGCCACCGGTCGTTGCCCGCCTCGGAGTCGCACCGTGGTGAGGGACGGGCCGCGCGTATCCAGCGTGCTGAATTCGCCCAGCCGTTCGGGTGCCTGGTTGCCCGCCAGGTCCTGCACGCCGACCAGCCGGGTCTGGTAGGTGGTGTCAGGCAGCAATGGCGAGTTGGGAACGAGCGCGAGGAGGCGTCCGTTGGCATTCAGCGCCAGGGTCGCGGGGATCAAGGTTCCGTTCCGACTCAGCGTGGCCGTGACGGCGTTGGTGCGGAGCGGTTCGTCGAACTCCCAGCGCAGGGTGGCCAGTGGCTCGATGTCCTGGGCTTGGGGTTCGGGATAGGCGGCTACGAGCTGAGGCGGACGCGAATCCCGCACGGTGAAGCGGAGGAGCTCCGTCCTGGGCAGAGGCCGGCCCTCGAGATCCTCAGGTCCGAGCGAGATCGGGCGTCCGGAGGCGTCGACTTGATCGCCTCCGGCAACGACGAGGGTATAGGTGGTGGCGCTTTCGAGATCCTCCAGTGGCACGATCACGAGGCGCGAGTTGGGACCCGAGGTTCCGGATTCCAGAGCGAGGCGTATGGGTGCCGAGCGATCGCCGTAACGCAGGGACACGCCATTGGTGGACACGCTCCCGGGCTGGATCGCTTCCGAGAACTCGAGGTGCAGCGTGGGCCGCGTGGCCACCTCGACGGCGCCCGGCAGCGGCGTGGACGCAGTCAGCTGCGGCGGATGCTGGTCGAGACGCAGCACGCCGACATCCAAGACGCCACCACCCGCCGGCAGGTTCGTGAGGAGCGTCCGGATCCCGTCTACGGCAGGCACGTTGACGCGCAGGAGAATGGGCGTAGCGACAGGCAGATCCGCCACGGCGAACTCACCCACTCCGTTGGCCACCGCCCGCGCGAACGCGGGACTGCCGGATTGCGCAGTGAAGAAGAAGGCCACTTCCAGGTTGCGCATCTCCTGACCGTTTTCGTCCTGGATCACGCCGCGGATGCCCCCACTGGGTCCGAGACGGAGTTCGATGGTTGTCGTTTCGCCCGCTTGGAGGAACCGACCGCCGGTCTGCGCCGCCAGTCCCCCCACGGTGGCCTTGAGGGTCCAGGCGGATAGGGGAAGGTCATCGAGGGCAAAGGATCCGTCCCGCTCGGAGACCGCCTGGCGCGGTCCTCCTCTCCACTCGCCGGATTCGGGCACCAGGTCGAGGCGCGCGCTGGCCACCGGGCGGCCACTGGCATCGAGGACGCGTCCCTGCACCCTGCCTACCCCGGGCAGGATCAGAGTGGCCGACGCGACCTGGCCGGCGGCGTTCAGGATCAGATTGGTCCGTGCCCGGCTCGACGATTCGCCCGCTTGACGCGAGACAGCCACGATCTCGACCTGACCGAGTGGAAGCCCGGACAAGCGCGCCACACCCTGGGCGTCGGTATCGGAGGCCACCCTCTCCCGGCCCCGCGGGAATTCCACGGCGACGCCGACGGCCGGCGTGAGCCCGTCCGGGTGGAGCACCCGGATCTCGGCCGCGCCCACTCCCGGCAGCGCCATATCCTGACGTGCCATCGTCTCAGCCGGCGCAAACCCGCCTTTCGCGGTGGCCTGGAGCTGGCGTTCTGGATCGTGCGCGGTCAACCGGAACGAGCCTACGGGCACACCGCGGAACACATACTCGCCCCCGGGCCCCGAAGTCACCGTGATCTCCGGCGCCAATCCCAGATCGTCGCGTAGCTTCAGCTCGATACCTGGTTGCCCGCCCGGTTCTCCGTCACGCGTGACGGTGCCCCGCACTTCGCCGAGCGGGACCTCCACCAGCGTGACAGCGACCCGCGCTTCGGCGGACGGGAGGAAGACGGCGGTCACCCCCACTCGGCCGTTCACTGGATTGCGCGCGGACACCGCATATTGGCCCAGGGGCAGGCCCTGGATCTCAAAAATCCCTTGGGCGCGGGTGGGCGCGGTGGCGGCCACCGCGCCGATTGCTGAACCAAAGCGCAAGGTCACCTGAGCGCCTTCAATCGGCCGGCCAGTGTTCGCCTCCACGAACGTTCCGGTCACCGTCCCGCTGGCGCCGAGGGTCACCTGGACTTCGTTGGTGCGCAGCGGCTCGAGGTTCAGTGAAGCCAGGCCATGACTCCGCGACACCCCTTCCAACGCGGTGGCGGCGACCGACCATTCCCCTTCCCAGAGGTCGCCGAGGACCGCCATTCCCTCAGCATCCGTCACTGCGGACTCCGTGCTCGGCGAAGGGAACTGCAGTCGGGTAAGGGTCACCTCGGCGTTCGCCGCGGGCTGCCCGTTGGCGCGCAGGACACGGATCCGGGCTGTCCCTCGGTCCAGCATGCGCAGCGTGACGAAGTTGGTGATGCCTCCCACGAGATCGATCGAGGCCCCGGCCAGAGCTCCCGTGACCAGGTTGGTGGCCACCACCCGATAGGTCCGCGCCGGAAGACGCAGCTGCGTGTCGAAACGTCCCTCGGTGTCCGTGCTGATGACGTAATCCGGAGTGAAGTCGATGTGCACGGCGGCGTTGGAGATCGCCGTCCCCTGGGCATCCAGGACTAGGCCGGTAAGGCGTCCCGTGACCTCCGCCTGGGGGGGAAAGCGGAGCAGCACGTTGGTGCGGGCAGGCGCCTCAGGCGACAACACCCCCTCGGCATTGGCCTGCCCCACGAGGAGCGGGGAGGAAGCCCCAACCCGGTAGGGGCCGGTGAGAAACCCGCTCGCCGACCATTGTCCCGACTCTGGATCGGAACCGAAGGGCCCGATTTCCACCATGCCCGCGCCTCCGTTCTTGGTGGGTCCGAACGCCGTGACTTTGACCTCCGCCCCGATCGGCACGTCCTGATGATTCACCACCGTGCCCGACAGACGGCCCGAGGGGAGATAGCGCACATTCGCGACCACCGTCTGTCCGTCGTAGTCAATCTGGGTGGTGTTGAATCCCCAGGAACCCGGCGTGAACGGCGTGGTGGTGAGCCGGCCCAGGCTGCCCTGCGCATAGAGGTTGGCGAGCTGCCCGACCAGCGCCGCCGCTTCATCCACGCTCCCCCCACGCTGCGCCTCGCCCAAGGCACTGATGGCCTGCGACGCCAGTTCGTCGGCCTTCACTTTGACCGGAGGCGAAGGTGCGCTAACCAGATAGCCCCCCAGCCCCAGCCCGTTGAATTCGTACTCTCCATTGCTGTTCGCCAGCACCCAAAGGAACCCGGCGGGCTGAGGAATCGACACGCGAACTCCCGGCACCCGCCTTTCCCCTGAAGCATCGTACACCACGCCGCGGATGCGCCCGCGTGCGGGGAGTCGGAACTCCACCGAATCGTTGGCCCCTGGCTGAATCCTCACCTGCGCGGAAGCCGTCCTCGTGATGCCATCGGGAGTATCCGGCCCATCCAGCCCCGCGATGAGGGTACGGAGCCCCGGGGGCACACCGGGGAGCTCGAACCGGCCCTGGTCATCGGTCACCACCACGCGGCTCCCGCCACCGACGCGTGCACGCGGAGCGGGCGTGCCCTCCCAGAGGCGCACGACGCCGCGGACCACGGCGGTGCGCTCGAATTCCAGTTGAAGATCGACGCTGGTTCCGGCCGTGACGCTCGTGCTCCGCACTTCCGTGCGACGGGTGCCGTCACTGCTGACCGCCACGATCATCCAGGGGCCCTCGGGGATTCCCTGGAGGCGGAACGCACCGTCCTGATCCGTCTCCACCGAGCCCGACACCTCGTCGGCACCAGCGCTAGTGATCAGTCGTGCCACGAAGACCCGTGCTCCGACGTGCGCAGCGCCCGTGTCTTCCGTCACCCAGCCGGCGATCACGCCGGTGCGCACCGGGACGTCCGGGACATGGATTTCCAGCGTCTCGCGATGCCCCGGATCGGCCAGTCGCCCGGAGACGGTACGAGTTCGTCCGTCGGTCGTGGACGTCTCCACACTGAATTCACCCAGGGGAACCGCCTCGAATCGGAACCAGCCTTCCGAGTCGGCGAACACGCCGCGTCCGAGTTCGCGCGAATCCACCGCGGGAAACAGGTTCACGGCGGCGCCGGGCAAGGGCGACCCCCGCGCGTCGACGACGCGACCTTCCACACGGCCGCGGCCGCGGAAGCGCAGTACCACCACCAGTTCGCTGCCCGTCCGCGCGTCGTCCTGCGATACGTAATCGGTGTAGGTGGCACGATCCACTCCCTCAGCGGCGGCAATGGCCTCAGCGAGATCGCCGGACTGAAAGACGCGCAGCATCGACTCTTTCACCGAGGTCTCGTGCAGCAGGGATTCCACGCGCTGCCGGACATCCGAAGCGGGCCGCGCCGCTTCCAGCAGCACGGAGAGGATCGCGCGCGCGTCCTCCTCCGACATGCGCGCGGTATCGATGGCCCCCAAGGTGAACGCCACGTCAGCCAGGATGAAATCCAGGTCGAACCGGCCCCTCTCATCGGTGAACACCTGACCGGCGCGGTACTCCACGGGCACGCATTTGTTTCCCACGCGATCGGTCATGGTCAGCGTGACCGGTGCCCCCGGCACAGGAAGCCCGTCCAGTCCCAGCACCAGTCCACGGACCGAAGTCCCCTTGGCCGGAACGGTGAGGATATCGTGCCGGGATTCGACCGATCGATTGCCACGCGGATCCGGCACGGAACCCACCGTCAGGCGGTATTCCCGCGGGCGGACGCGGAACGAAGCGATCCCCCGATGAAGCTGGAGCAAGGCGATGCGCCCCCCAGGTTGGAGACGTACGGTGCGCGCTCCGTTGTCCGATTCCTCCAGTCGGTAGCTCGCCGCGTTCTCGGCCTCCTCTGGGGTCATGGGTTTGCTGAAGAGCACGGCGACCACCGATCCCCAGTTTCCGTACTCGCGAATGGGACAACGCAGGGGCGCGCGATCCGAGACCACACTGATATCCTGGCGCACGGAGATCACGGTGGGAGGTTCCTCATGGATCACTTCCCGAACTGGATCCAGGTGACGGGTTCCCAGCGTGTCCACTCCCGTCAGCACCTGATCCCGACCCGGCTGGAACTCGTAGCGTACGGGGGCGGTCGGGGACGGGACCTCCCAGCGCCACCACGCGACTCGGCCCTCGGGAAGCACTTCGAATGCGGTGAGCGTGGTGGCGGGGGCACCGGCCGCCGCGGTCCAGACAAACACCATGGGTTCGTTGGTGGGTGCGACGGCCCAGTCGCCGCGCAACCCGTGGTACACGAGGGCGCCCTCCATCGCGCTGGCCGTCGCCGAGGTCCCGCGGGTCCGGGCCAGGTTGGTGAGGGTGATCGTCCAACTCGACGATCCCGAGGCTGACATCCGCCAGGACTGTCCGAGCCCGGCGAGCGACGGAGCGAGGCGTCGCAAGCGCGTCACCGTGGTGTCGGTGTCCAGGACGTCGATCGCGGCGGACATCGCCTCACGCCATTCACGACCCGCGTCGGACTCGCGCAGGATCTGGTCGAATCCGAGGTCCTGATGCCGTGCCCCCTGCCAATCGAGCAGGAGATCCGTGAGCACGCGGGAGGGATCGTCCCCGTACCGGAGCCGTTGCCCGGCCTCGGCGAGTTCCACGCCATGACGTTCCACCGCCACGCGGGCCACGCGCCGGATGCCCTCTGGCAATCGCCCGGCAGTGGCCACCGAGAGCGCCTGCCCGAGCACGCGATTGGCCGCGTCGAACACGCCCCGAGGCAGGGTTTGGACCCAGTCCGGGTACACGATGACATCGGGGCTCAGCGGCACGCCGCGGGAGTCGACCCCCAGGGTGAGGTTTAACCGCCCGCGCACGGAGTCGTCACTGGTGGTGAGATTGGAGAAGTAGACGCTGCCGGTGCGTTGCGCTCGCAGGCGGAACGTGGCGGTGGCCGAGTCGCCAGGCGCGAGATCGCCGAGTTCGACCGTTTCCTCGCTGAGCAGCACCGCGCCGCTGATCGCCAGTCGGTTCAACGAGATGCGCGTCGCCTGGGCGGGGACGTCCCCGGTGTTCAGGAGCGTGACGTGTGCCTCGTAGGGTTCCCCCACCCGCACCGTCTGCGGATGGGCGAAGGTCATGGAGAAGTTCGCGTTACGCACGAGGACGGATCCGACCGCGCGCCCACGCACCCGCACTACGCCCGCCGCGAGGCCATGGAGTTCGGCTTCCAGATCCATCTCGAGGAGGTGCAGACCTTCCCGCAACCCCTCCACGAGAAACTCGGCTGAGCCGGTCTGACCGGGGTTGAGCCGGCTGACATCGTCCTCGGTTTCGCGCTGGCCGTCCGCGCCCGGAAGGAGGACCGGGAGGTTGGTTTGCACCGAGGCACCGGCGCCGATCCGGGCCATGCGCAAGGGATCGTCACCGGGCTGCTCGTAGGAGCGCGCGGGCAGGCCGTCCGGACCTTGCGGCAACCGGATTCGCGCTCTCACTTGGTCCACCGACAGTCCGGAACCCTCCGGCGCGGCGTTCTCGGTGAACAGTTGCACACTGAAGAACTGGTTGAGAAAGCCGATGTTCCCCGGGATGGCGAGCAGGCCGGTGATGGGGATGCCCTGCTTCTCTTCCTCCTCGCCGTCGAGCACCTCCTCGAACTGGATCGGCTGCAGGCTGAACTCCGGCATCTCCGCGCGAATCTCCGGAGGCAGCGACACACTGCGTGCGAGTTCCCGGTTCAGCTGTTCCGCTTCCACCAGTCTCTCCTCCAACTCCGCCACCGGGATGATTTCGGTGGCGAGCTTCACGCGCGGCGCGACGACGGGCAGTCGGACCTGGAACGTGCGCCCCTTGAGGAGGAGCGCGACCTCGAACTCCACCACTCGGAAGTTGGTGTCATCGATCACGATGCCCTTTTCCCGGATCTCCTCCGAGCTCAGGGGACGACTGGTGACACGGGAGACGAGCACTTCATCGAACACGCGCACGGGGATGCTGCCCGGCGTGGCCGGCACCACGGTCCCGCCGGACTGTACCCAACGCACGTCATCCAGTTGATAGTCCCCGGCCAGGCGCAACGGGGGCAGCAGCAGCGGCTGTCCGGGTTCTGCGACCAAACGTTGCGCTGGGAACGAGGGCCCCCGCAGCGTCGCCTCCACACGGCCCCCGCCGAAGCCCGCTTCCTCGGCCGGCACCACGGTCCCATCGCCACGGACTACCTGGACGAGGACCGATCCGGCCACATGGCGAGGCACGGTCACAGTCTCGGGCGTGACGCGCAGCCGGCTACCCATGATGCGATACTCCAGCGTGGTGAGCGCCGCACCCGGACAGGACACCCAAGACAGAGTGAGCGCGAGCGCCAGCGCGCCCAACACCCAGGATCGTAGACAGGCATTCATGGGCAGCCTCATCGGAGCAGGATTCCGTGGCGTTGGAGTTCGGAGGTGACCTCCGTCCAGCTGAACCGGAACTGGGCGTTGTCCTTGCGGTAG
>JADLFD010000205.1 GCA_020845805.1 Verrucomicrobiales bacterium
GCGGCGATCCCTCCACGCCCGAGCAAGTCGAGGCGCGGCTCAACGAGCTCAACAGCAAACGCTGGGCCTCCCAGCCTGCCGCCCCCAGCGCCGGCTGCATCTTCAAGAATCCCGCCGCCCTCCCCGCAGGCCGGCTGATCGACGAGCTGGGCCTCAAAGGCACGCGTATCGGAGGCGCCGTAGTCTCGGAGGTGCACGGCAACTTCATCGTCAACGACGGCCATGCCACCGCCGCTGACGTGCTCGAACTCATCGCCCTCATCCGCTCCCGGGCCCGCGCGGCGCGCGGCGTCGAACTCGAAACCGAAGTCGAGATCCTCGGCGAATGAACCGCCCCCTTCACATCGTCGTCCTCCGCGGCGGCCCCTCGGCCGAACGCGAGGTGTCACTTCGTTCCGGCGCCGCCGTGGCGCGCGCGCTGGCCTCCCTCGGCCATCGGGTGACGGAGTTCGATCCCGTCCCCTGCTCCCCTCTGCCGCACCGCCCCCCCGCCCCCGTCGACGTGGCCTTCCTCGCGCTGCACGGAACCTACGGCGAGGACGGCACAGTGCAGTCCGAACTCGAGCAACTCGGCGTCCCCTACACGGGCTGCGATGTCGAAGCCAGCCGCGTGGCCTTCGACAAGGTCCTCACCAAGCAACGTCTGGTGGCGCGCGATGTGCCCACGCCGCGTTTCCTCGTGGCCTCCGACCCCGCCACTCCCTTCCCCCCGAACTGGCGTCCACCCCTCGTCCTCAAACCGGTCCGCCAAGGCTCCAGCGTGGGGCTCGAGTTCCTTGAGGACGCCGCTCAATGGCCCGCCGCACTCGCCTCCTGCCTGCGATACGATCGTGAGGCCCTGATCGAAGAACGCATCCTCGGACGCGAAGTCACCGTGGGCATCCTCGAGCATACCGCCCTCCCCCTGGTCGAGGTCCGCCCGCACGCAGGCGCCTACGACTACCGCAACAAGTACACTCCCGGCGCCACGGAGTACCTCTGCCCCGCCCCCTTCGACGACCCCACCACGCGCCGCATCCAGGCCGCCGCGCTGGCCGCCTTCGAGGCGGTCGAAGGCCGCGACTACGCGCGCGTCGATGTGATGGTTCGCCCCGACGGCACGCCGCTCGTGCTGGAGGTCAACACGCTCCCCGGGATGACCGAAACCAGTCTCCTCCCCAAGGCCGCCGCCGCCGCCGGTATCGGCTTCGCTGAACTCTGCCAGTCCATGGTCGACCTGGCCCGACGACGCACCCCCCGACACCCCACCTCCCCCGCATCGCATGTGGCCTAAAAGCAAGGCGCGCAACAAGCGCAAGGACCGCGAAAGCGTGCTGGACGTCAAAATGCGCTCGCGCGACATCCGCGCCTGGCGCATTCGCGCGCTCGCCGCCGCCGTGGGTGTGATCGGCGGCACCGCCATCGGCGCGGTCCTGGTTTGGCAGGCCTACCAGTACACCCTCCTCCACTTCGTCTATCGCAACGAGGCCTACGCCATCCGTCGCGTCGAACTACGCCACGAAGGCCGCATCCGCCCCGACCAACTCCAGCGCTGGAGCGGCATCCAGCTCGGGGAGAATCTGATCGCCCTCGATCCCAACCGCGTCCGCCACGGCCTCGAACTCAATCCCTGGATCGAACGCGCAGACGTCGAATGCCGGCGCCCCGGCACGGTCCTGCTCACCGTCCACGAACGCGATCCCATCACCCAGGTGGTGGTCTGGCGCCTCGACCGCCAGGACGGCCGCGCCTGGCCCGAAACCAACCTCATCGACGCCCAGGGCTGGGTGCTCCCCCCGTTGCGCGCCGACTGGTTGAAACCGGGCGCGGATGCCGACTTCGGACACCTCACGCGTCTGGTCGGCCTGGACAACGCGGAGATCGTCCCCGGCCAGAACCTGCGCTACCCGGGCCTGCGCGAAGGACTGTCCCTGGTCCGCGCCTACGAAGCCTCGAGCATGTACTCGCTGGTCGACCTGGAAGAACTCGACCTCTCCAAGGCCGAGGCTCCGGTGGGCCGGTTACGCCAGGGCACGGTGGTCGTTTTCGGCACCAGCGATTTCGAACGCCAGATGCGCCGTTGGCGCAGCATCCATGACTTCTCGGTCGAACAGGGGCGCCAACTGGATTGGATCGACCTTTCGGTAACCAACAATATCCCGGCCCGCTGGCGCGCCCGCCCCGATACCACTCCCGCCCCACCTCGCACGCCCAAGCCCAAACGCACCCCGAAACCCCATGTTTGACCTGCGCTTCCTCGACCGGCGTCCCCTCGTCGTCGGCCTCGAAATCGGCACCTCCAAGGTGTGCGCGATGGTGGGTGAGATGAACGCCGATGGCGCCCTCACCATCATCGGCATCGGCCAATGCCCCTCCCGCGGCGTGCGCAAGGGCGAGATCGTCGAACCCGCCCTCGCCGAGGACGACGTGCGCCAGGCGCTCGCGGAAGCCGAACACTCCGCGGACGTCGAAATCCGCTCCGTGTTCCTCGGCGTCTCCGGCGGTCACATCCTGGGATTCAACAACCGCGGCGTGCAGCCCATCGTCTCCCGCGATCGCGAGATCGGGGAAGACGACGTCAACGACGTGATCCGCAACGCCAAGGCCATCAACATCCCCGCCGATCACTACGTCGTTCACGCCATCCGCCAGCACTTCTCCGTCGACGATCAGGACGAAATCCGCGATCCCGTCAGCATGATCGGCAGCCGGCTCGAGGTGGAGATGCACGTCATCCACGGACGCACCAACCGCTTCCAGAACGCCATCCGCCTCGTCAAAGGCATGCATCTCGAGGTCGAGGACATCGTCTTCAACGGCCTCGCCAGCTCGCTGGCCATCCTCACCGCCGAACAAAAGGAACTCGGCGCCCTGGTCATCGACCTGGGTGCCGGCACCACCGAGTACGTGGTCTACTCGCGCGGCGTGGTCAAACACACCGGCGCCCTCGCCGTGGGCGGAGATCACGTGTCCCAGGACATCGCGCTCGCCCTCAAAGTGCCCCAAGGCCGGGCCGATAAACTCAAGTTCGACCACGGCGACGCCCTCTTCGACGAGTCCTGCCACGGTCTCACGTTCACACCCCAAAACGACCTCGGCCTGCCCGAACGCCCAGTCAACGTCGAACACCTCCGCTGCGTCATGTCCCTGCGCCTCCAGGAGTGCTTCGAGATCATCCGCGAGGAAATCGAGGACGCCGGCTGGCTCAGCCATCTGCGCGGCGGCGTGTTCGTTTGCGGCGGCGGCGCGCGCGCCCAACGCATCCTCGAACTCGCCGAGCGCGTCTTCGAACTGCCCGCCTTCCCCGGCCACGCGCGCGGCATCAGCGGCCTCGCCTCCGCCCTCGATCAACCCGAGTTCTCCACCGCCATCGGCCTGGTGAAATACGGCGCCAGTCAGCAGCGACGCAAACCCCCGCGAGGCGCCCTCCATCGCCTCGTCAACTGGGCCCCCGCCCGCTTCTTCGCGAACCTCCTCTAAACCCCGTTCCCCCATGAGCGCCCCTCTCCCCCCTGCGGGATCCACCCCCGCTCCCGCGCCCGCGCCCGCGCCCGCACCGTTCGGCGCCGCACGCATCTTCGCCATCGGCCGGGCCGGAATCGAAATGGCCCTCGACCTGCGCCAAGCCCAGGTGCCGGGATTCTCCTACGTCGCCCTCGATTCCACCGGCAGCGGCATCGACACCTCGGCCTTCGACGCCACCCTGCTCGTCGGCTCCCGCCTGACGCGCGGGTTCGGCGCCGGCGGCGACCCGGAACTCGCGCGCACTGCCGCCGAAGAGGAAGCTCCCGCCATCCGGACCCTCTGCCAATCCCACCCGCTCGTCTTTCTCATCGCCGGCCTCGGCGGGGGCAGTGGCACCGGGATCGCCCCCGTGGTCGCCCGCATCGCTCGCGAAACCGGCGCCTCGGTCTTCGCCTTCGTCACCACCCCCTTCGAGTGCGAAGGCTCCCGGCGCCAGCAACAGGCCCTCGTCGGGCTCCACCGCCTCAAGACGGTCGCCGATGGCGTCCTCTGCCTGCCCAACGAAAAACTCGCCCTCATCACCGACGACCAGGCCACGCTCCTCGACGCATTCCAGGCCGGACGTCAGCACATCCGCGATGCCATCCTCTGCATCTGGTCCCTCCTCACTCGCCCGGGCTTGCTCAGCGTCAATTTCGCCGATGTCTGCTCCGTCCTGCGCGGCCCCAATCTCGAGTGCGCCTTCGCCCAGGTGCGCACCTCCGGACCCGACCGCGCCGAGATCGCCCTCCAGCAACTCCTCGCGCACCCGCTGCTGACGCACAACGACCTGGTGCGCCGCGCCGAGTCGCTGCTCGTCTCCTTCTCCGCCGGCAGCAATCTCGGCATGGGCGAGATCCGTCGCGTCATGGAGCAGTTCTCCCGCAAGTCGGACGGTGCCCGCGCCGTGGTCGGCGCCTCCATCGATCCCGCCGCCGGGGAGTCCCTCCAGCTCGCCGTCATGGTCTCCGCCCGCCAGATGGTGCTCCACGACGCTCCCGAGGAAGCGCCCCCGGAGCGAATCCCATCCCCACTCCACCCGTCCTCCCCCCGCACCCAGGACCTCGGCCCCGCCCGCACGTCGCGCCGCCTGGCCGCCCCGCCCCCCGAACTCACACCCCAGGTCGCCGATCAGTTCTTCGCGCAGTCGCAGCCCCGCGCGCGCGCGAAAAAGAAGCCCCAGCAAGTCCCACTCCCGTTCGAACTACTCGCCAAAGGTCGCTTCGAAAAATGCGAGCCAACGGTGCGCCGCGGGCATAATCTCGACCAGCCCACCTACCTGCGACGCGGCATCACGCTCAACTGACCCGCACGCCCCGTGCGACCGGGTCATCCCTCGCGTCCCCGCGCCACGAGGAACATCGACCCACGCCATGTACTGCTCAAAATGCGGCACGCCCAACGATGACACGGCGCGCTTCTGCGCCAAATGCGGCACCCCGCTCGCCGGGGCGCCAGCCCCCGGAGGCACCGTCGCCCCACCCCCCATCGACCCACGCGTGCGCGGCGGCGGCTCGCTCCCGGTTGGCCCCGGCAGCCTGCCCCCCGGCCAACCCACCGTCGTCGCCGGCAAGAATCCCTGGCTCGCCGTCCTCCTCTCCTTTCTCCTGGCCGGCCTCGGCCAGATCTACAACGGCGATACCAAAAAGGGACTGATCATGCTCGTCGTCGGCATCCTCGTCTCCTGGACCATCGTGCTCTACGTGGGCATCTGGATCTGGTCCATGATCGACGCCCATAGCGTCGCCTCCGGCAAGGGCAAAACCTGGTAACCCCCGCCCCCACCCCCTCCCTCCTCCCCGCCACCCCATGGAGCCGCGCCGCCTGACCGGACTCCGTCCGCAGGTCTACGAACACCCTTCGGACGGCGCCGCCCTCGACGCGCTGCAAAACACCGCCGGACTCGAGACCGTCGTCCGCAAACTCAACGAATGGGGCTTCGAACGCCTCATCCGCGTGCAACTCACCGGGAGTTATCTCCGCGTCACACCCGACAACTTCCCCGACCTGCACACCCTGCTCGTCCGCAGCGCCGAGGTCCTGGACCTGCCCAAAATCCCCGATCTCTACCTCGCCCCAGGCGGCGAAATCAATGCCCTCACCGCCGGGGTCGAACACCCGCTCATCGTTCTCAACTCCGGCGCCGTCGAACTGCTCTCCTCCGAGGAACTCGCCTTCGTCCTCGGCCACGAACTCGGTCACCTCAAGAGCGGACACGTGCTCTACTATCAGATCGCCGAGTTCCTCCCCGTGGTGGTCGGCATCCTCGGCGCCGCGACCTTCGGCCTCGGCGAAGTCCTCAGCGTCGGCATGCAGGCCGCCCTCCTGCGCTGGCGGCGCATGGCCGAACTCACCGCCGATCGCGCCGGCCTCCTCGCCGTGCAGGACGCCTCCGTCGCCATCACCACCCTCGCCAAACTGGCCGGCCTCCCCCCGAAACACTACGCCTCCTTCAACACCGAGGATTTCATCGCCCAGGCGCGCGAGTTCGAGGCCATGGACGCCGATAAACTCAACCTCGTCGCCAAATGGCTCAGCAC
>JADLFD010000206.1 GCA_020845805.1 Verrucomicrobiales bacterium
ACCCTGAGGACTGCGCGTTGAGGGTGCTCAGCTGGGGGTTGTCCTTCACTCCCACCCCGCCCCGCAAGCGTGCCGTGGTGCTCCAAAGCGAGGGCATCGCCGCCACACCTTCACGCTCCTTGCGCGCGAGCGTTCCAGGCTCACTCGCACTCGCGCTCGCACTCGCCCCGCTCGTGTCCGCAGCGACCGCCGGCAACCCCAACGCGATCCCAAGAAAGCCCGCCGCCACCGCCGCACTCAGCACCCCAGCCGCCGGCCGACGGCCTGTCGCCATACACTCACCCAAGTTCGGTCGCATCCCGTCCAAGCCAAACTCTGGACTCGCACCTCGGACCCAGAGCAAGCCCGGATCCCCATGGCGCTAAAAAAGAACCAGGCGGCCTCAGAAAGGCCGCCTGGCGTAGGCACCCCGAAAACCCACCCAGTCTTCGGGGCAAATCACATCTTACACCGACTCGTAGCCGCGTCGCTCGCGGACTTTTTCCTTCAACCGCTCCTTGGCGTCATCAATGAGCTCCCGATGCTCGGGATGCTCTTTCTGAAATTCCTCAAACCGGCGCCGGATCTCGTCCCGCAACGTCTTCTGACGCTCGATCAGATCCTCGCGGATCTGCTGGTACTCGATCTGGATCTGTTCGCGGAGCCGCCCCCGCTGTTCGCTCGGCGTGTCGCGCACGGCTTTCAACTGCTCCCGATACCGCACAATCGCGTCACGCTGCTCGCGCTTGAACTGATCCTCCAGCGCCCGGATCTGTTCCGTTACTCCCAGGCCCGACCCCCAATCGAGCTTGGGTACCGTCTCAGCTCCAGTCCCCGTCTCCGTCCCACTCCCACTCCCACTTCCAGGAGTCACCAACGTGCCATCTCCACTCGGACCCACGTCGGTCGGCGCGGTGGAACCCGCAGGCTTCGAGGGTGGATCCACAGCAGGCGGCGTCGCTGCGTTTCCTGGTCCCTCGGATACAACTGCCTTGCTCGGATCACCAACCGCGCCCAAACCCGATGCAACCCCGCCGCCCCCGGTGGCCGGCAACCCTCGCGTCGCCGCTCGGGCCGTCACCACCGAAACCGTGAAGCAAGTGAGCGTGAACACCGCTGTGACCGCGAACCTCGATAGCGCATGCATACTCGGTTCAGTTTCCGTTTCCACACGCTTGCCTCTACGTCGTACCCACACCAGCAGGTACAAAACCCTTATCGCAAGAGGCATGCCACTCCACACTTGCGCCATCTCTACCCTGAAAATCAAGCACTTACACAAAACCCAGGATCCCCGGCGCCCGGCGAGATGGGGATTCTCCCCCAATGCGCGGACCCTTACCCAAGCGGCGTTGGGGATCTGCCCCCAGCCCTGATCCCCACGCGCCCCTCCAGCCGATATCGCACCACATCCCGCGTCACCCCCAACAACCGCGCCGCCGCCGAAACATTCCCTCGCGCCTGGTCCACCGCCCGAAGCACCAGTCGATCCACCGCGGCATCCAGCGAAAACCCCGATTCGGGAAACCGGTAGGTGGCATTGAACCAATCCCCCGCCGTCACCTCGCCCGCACCCCCCACACTGTCCCCGCCCGCCCCCGCCGTCCTTCCCCGCTCCGCATCCGCCTCCGGAATCGAAAGATGCAGGTGCGCAAAGGTCAGCGGTCCGTCCTCGAACACCAACGCGCGCTCCAACTCATGCGCCAACTCACGCACATTGCCCGGCCACGCATAGGCCTCCAATCGCCGGCACCCGTCCTCGCTCACTTCGCGCGGTGCCAGGCGATGACGGCGGCACGCCCGCAGCATCAGCGCGCGCGCCAGGGGCACAATGTCCGACCGCCGCTCGCGCAACGGCGGAATCCCGAGCCGGAACAGGTCCAGCCGGTGCAGAAGATCCTCACGAAATTCCCCGGCGCGCACTGCCTCCCGCAAATCGCGGTTCGACGCGGCAATCACCCGCACGTCCACGGCAATGGGCCGGTTTCCGCCCACCCGCCGAATCCGCCCGTCCTCGATCGCCGTGAGCACCTTGGCCTGCAGCGGCATCGACAAGGAGGCCAGCTCATCGAGAAACAACGTCCCGCCATGCGCCGCCTCGAACAATCCCATCCGCGCGGTGCGCGCATCCGTGAAGGCGCCCCGCTCGTGACCAAACAACTCGGACTCGGCCAACGTCTCCGGAAGCGCGGAGCAATTCACTTCCACCATCGGTTTCTCCGACCGCGGCCCATGCACGTGCAACCAACGCGCAATGGTGGTCTTGCCCGTGCCGGTCTCGCCATGGATCAGCACCGGAGCCAACTGGGTCACCATGCGCGTGTCCGCCGTCAGGATCCGGTCCAACTGCGCCCGCAACGCCGCCAGCGCACTCCCAAACACGAACTCGTCCTCCCGTGGGGACTGATCCTCGCGCCGGTGCTCCTCCACCCGCCGCGCCTGGCGTTCGCGTCGTACCCGCGCAAACACCAGCGTCAGCTCCCCCACCTCGAACGGTTTGGTCAGATAGTCGGCCGCCCCCCAGCGCATGGCGTCCACCGCCCTCTTCACATCCCCCTCCCCGGTCATCACCACCACCCCGGTACCGGGCGGGAATACCGATTCACGCAACAGATCCGTCCCCAACCCGTCCGGCAAATTCACATCGGTCAACGCCAGATCGAAACTCATCGATTCCAACGCCCGTCGCGCCGCTCCCAGATCCCCCGCCGCCACCACATCCGCTCCCGCCTGCTCGATGAACGCCACCAACTGCCGGCGCAGCAACGCGTCGTCCTCCAAGACCAAGACTGTCGTCCCCGTCAGCGGCGCTTCCGTCATGATCTCACTCTCTCAAAATCAGATGATCTCCACGAGACCCGAAACGTGTCCCGCGCCCCGCCCACTCTCCGCCCCCCCCAGCAACACCACGGCCCCCGGGGGTTCCCCCCGGGGGCCGCGTGTCGAATCCCCACCTCCCCGTGGCGCGGGCGAGGCTACGGCGCAATCGCCGAGACAACCTGGCCACGAATCTCACCCGGCTTGTTGGCGTCCGTGTGCACGTTCAAGTACGTCAATCCATCCACCACCCCCGCCAGCACCTCCGGCGTCAGGGTGAGGCGACCCGCAAAGGTGCCGTCCGCACCAAAGCCACCCCCGTTCAACGGTGCCAGATCAACCAGCACCCCCGCCGAGGCATCCACGCCCGCCGGTCCGTGGAGGTGCGCCAGCGTGGCCACGCCACTCAGGCCGCGGTACGTCGCGTTCAACCACAGCGAATCCCCCACCAGCAACAAATGCGCCGTCCCCCGACCCGCACTCGTCACCGGCGTCGGACGCTCGTTGGCTCCGGACA
>JADLFD010000207.1 GCA_020845805.1 Verrucomicrobiales bacterium
GGCCGTGGATGGCCCTTCTTTTAGTGAGTCTCATGATGAAACGAGGTTTGGTTGATGTGACTGACGTGGGTCGGCGCGCTTTATGCACAACGAGGACTCCACGGGCAAGCGAAATGGCAAGTTTCACTGCCAAATTGCCCCTCCGATCTTGACACCTCTTTTGCCCAACGGCGCGCAATCAGACCGGCCCTGTTCCACCTGTTCCTCGAACCAAAATTACCCGCCCTCATTCACCCACTCGCCCCAGGGGCGACCCGGGCAAGGCCGCTTCGATTCCAAGTTGGTTGAATCGGCCCCATTTCAGCGCCTTCACCTCGAGCCATCGCTGAAACCCTGCCGCCTGTCCGGTCCTTCGGCCGCCCATCGACTCGTGACGTCGTCGCGTTTTGGGATAAGGAAAGCAAATCGGAGCGTTTCCCCTTCGGAGCTGGACCATGAAGTCAGGAGCACGCGACTGAAATGCGAGCCTTCCCCGGCAGACACCAGGCCGGGGACGAGGTCAGGCTAAGCCTGATCCTGGAGTCGGCTCAGCGCGTGGTTCGGACCGTTCTTCTTGCCACTCTGCGGATCTTCCGCCCATCGTCGACCACCGCCTTCGTGGATCCACGCAACCCCAACGTGCCTTCCAACCCAAACCCAGTGCGTCCGCGCGCCCGGAGTGGTTCGGACATGCCCTGGATCCAGAGGTCCGCCTCGCATCGCTTTCGCGAGGTGCTCGCCCGCGTGTTTGGCATCGACCCCCGGACGCTCGCCGTCTTTCGGATGGCCATCGGCTTCCTGCTGCTGTTGGACCTCGCCATTCGGGCCACGGACCTGGGGGCGATGTACACGGACACGGGAATGTTTCCGCGCCTGGACATTGCGCGCCGATACCCAAGCCCTTGGAACTGGTCGTTTCATTTCGCCAGCGGCGAGGCGACGTACCAGGCCGGGTTGTTTGGTCTCGCGGCCATCCTGGCGCTGTCCTTGCTTGCGGGCTTTGGCACGCGCTGGGCGACGATCGGCTCCTGGCTCATGTTAGTTTCGCTCCAGCACCGGATTCCTCCGGTGCTGAATGGAGGCGACGGAATGCTCAGGATGCTGCTGTTCTGGAGCATGTTTCTTCCGTTGGGCCGCGTCTGGTCGGTGGATGCCTGGCGGAGCGCGCGGCGGGGCGGAGAACCGGCGGGGGCCCTTCCCCTGGAGCCGGTCGTTTCGGTCGCCTCGGCGGCGATTCTGCTGCAGATGGCGCTGATGTATTTCGTCTCGGCGATCTACAAGTCGAACCTCGTCTGGTGGCGGGGGCAGGTGATCGCGGGGACGCTTGCGCACGACTTTTACGTCAAGCCCGCGGGGGAGTATTTCCTTCAGTTTCCCTCGGTGCTCACAGCGCTGACGCTGGGCGTCTTTGTGCTGGAGTGGCTGGGACCGGTGCTCTTGTTCTGTCCGACCCGGACCCTGTGGTTTCGACTGCCGATCATCCTGTCACTCGCCGCCATGCATGTGGCGATCGAGATTCTGCTGACCGTCGGCCTGTTTTCGTTGGTCTCGATCGCCGGCCTGTCGTTGTTCCTGCCCTCGGGCACCTGGCAGTGGTTCCGAGCGGCTCGGGATCGATCCTCGGGGCCAGAGCCAATCGCCACACCGACGACGCAACCTCCGGCCAGCCGCTGGTCGTGGGCGGCCGGTGTCCTCAGCTCGTGCGCGCTCGTCTACGTGCTGTTGTTCAATCTGGCCGGACTGCCCGGACAGCCTTTGGGGCAGGCCGTCTTCCTGGACGTCGGTTTCCTCCGCACCGCGTGCGGATTGGGGCAACGCTGGAACATGTTCGACGAGGTCCCTTCGAAGGACGGGTGGTACGTCGCGTGGGCCAAACTTCGGGACGGATCCGAGGTCGACCTTCTCCAGCAGGGGCGGCCCGTGACCTGGAGCCGCCCGGAGTTCCCCGCTGGGATGTTTCCCAATCATCGCTGGCGTAAGTCATTTCGGGAAATGGCCTATACCGACGCCATGGGATACCAGGTCTTCCGTGCCCCGGCCGCAGCGTACCTCCGGCGTCGATGGGACGCCCTGCACCCGGGTGAGAAGCAGGTGGCCGAGATGGATCTGGTCTATTGCATGGAGACGAAGGGCCAGGCCGCAGAAGGGCCCAGCTTCCAGTTCATCGTGCGCGAACGCCTCACCCAGCCAGGCACCTCGGAGACCCGTGCGGCAAGAGGGCAGGAAAGCAGCCTCTAAACCTTCCGCCCCCCACCCCCACATCCATTTTCCGCAGCCCGCCCGATCAGAGCCGCGGCTTCGGTGCGCGGTAAGGGGTTCCCGACTGGTAGAGCCGCAGCCGGGCGTACAGTTCAGGTTTGCGGGCGGCGGGTGCCGAGTCGGTGGCTTTCGCCTGCCATTTCGCAGCCCCGGCAAAGTCGCCGGTCTCCGCGCAAGCCGCCGCGAGGGCATCCAGCGGCGCGAAATCCTTCCACTCGGAAAGCTCACAGGCCTGCCACGCATATTCGCGCGCGCGCGCGCCGCGGCGTAGGGAGCTTTCGGGTTGGGTCGCAAGAAACCAAGCCAGGGAGGCGAAGCTGGCAGCCAGTTGGGGCGTGAGGTCGCGCTGCCCTTCCCGGCCCACCAGACTGGAGTAAGTGCTGGCCGAGTTCTCGAAATGGGGAAGTGCCACTTCCGACTGTCCCTGAACCAAAGCGGCATAGGCACGGTTTCTGGCCGCCACCGCCACGGCGACCGCGCGTTCGTTCTCGCTGCTTCGCACGGCCGGCCGCGGACGGGTCAGTACCTCGATGGCGTTCTCCGAGAATCCGACCACCACATCCAGCCGGAGGCGCGGCTCGAGGTGCGTGGCGACGTCTTCCGGCACCAGCGATTCGGCGGGAGCGGATTTCGAAGGCATCGAACTCTGGAGCGCAGTCAGCGCCGCCTCGAAGTCGGTCGCTGCTCCGTTCACATCGCCCCGCGCTCGACGCGCGACGCCACGGTTGTTGAAGCTCAGCGCCAATTCATCGGGTTCCCCCGCCTGCAGCGTGATCGCCACGGTGAAGTCCTGAATGGCAGCGTCGAGTCTTTGGAGACCCAGCAGGGCGTTGCCACGGTTGAACGAGGCCCGCGCGAGTTGGCTCCGCAGCCCTGGCCTCCCGGCCGCCTTCGACATGGGTTCAAGTCCCTCGATTGCCTTCCCATACCACTGCAGAGCAGCCTCGGGATCGCCTGCAACCAGGGCGACATTTCCGAGATTGGCCCTGGCCACGGCGAAGGCGTAGACGAACCCTTCGTCGTCGCCGCGCGACACCAGACGCTCCAGGAGTTCTGCGGCTCGCAGGTACGACTCCTGGGCCAACACGCCTTGCCCATCGAGGAGCGCCGCATCGCCGCACCGAGCATGGCTCGCTGCCAGGCCTGGCTCCGAGGCCTGCTGCTGTCCTCGCTCCACCAACCAGGTCCGAATTCGGCGGGCGGCTTGATGGTGGGCCAGGGCGACCGCTGCCTTCCCGTTTTCCATCGCCTCATTGCCTTGGCGATGGAAGTCGGAGGCAAGGGCCTCATAGGTGACCACCGCCTCACCAATTCGGGTCAGTAACTCGAGACACGCGCCGGCCCGAATCGTCGCCGCAGCGTACCCGGGCAGCCGGGAAGGAAGCTGTCGGTACCGTTCCCA
>JADLFD010000208.1 GCA_020845805.1 Verrucomicrobiales bacterium
AAGGTTCGATCCAGGATGTTGGCGGGAATGTTCGGGCCGGAAAACGAGACGTTCATCGTCGCAGCGAGAAGGGCTCCAGAATGCCCTTGGTGTCAGGCAGGTGCCAATCCGGAAAACGCGCCCGCCTTATTCCGCGTCCGGGCGGGGTTCCCCTGCTTCCGGCGGGAAGGCCTCGTTCCCCTTCAATTCCGCCCCCGCGGCCGGGGCGGACCGGGTCTTCAGGATCCGAAACACGGAATCCCCGTGGGTCAGCACGCGCAACTCCTCCCAGCCCGGGCCCGGCGTCACGCCATCCCGTTTGGCATGCCCCAGCACCAAACGCCCTCCCACCGCCAGCAACGCTACCGTCTCCGCCGCATCCATCAGCTTCTGTGAGAAGGATCGCGAAGGCGCCCCCGCGGTCTTCGGTCCAAAGGGCGGATCCGCCATGATGAAATCAAAGCGACGCCCGGTCTCGACCAGTTGGCGCAGGGCGGGGAACACGTCCTGAACGCGTAACTCGTGTCCCGCACCGGCCAACCCGAGCTCGCGCGCGTTGTCGCGAATGAACCGCGCGTGCTTGCTGGAGAGCTCCACGCTGAGCACCTGCCTCGCCCCACGGCTCAGGCATTCGAGTCCCAGCGCCCCAGTCCCCGAGAACAGGTCCAGCACCGTCGCCCCCTCAATCGACGTCCCCAGGCTGTTGAACACCGCCTGGCGGACGAGATCCGGAGTGGGCCGGACTGTCATTCCCTTGGGCGTCGCCAGCTGGCGACCCCCTGCCATCCCGCCAATAATGCGCACGCCCGAGCATGGCGATATCCCGCCCCCCGGTTCCAAGAACCATCCATGGCTCCCGTCGCTTTTCGGACCCGCCGCCCCCCCGGCGCCCGCCTCCGGGCGTTGGGACCGCGCTTGACCCGGGACGTCCGCCAACAAAACACTCGCGCAGCGCATGAAGTTCACCTCCACCGCCCTCCTCCTGCTCGGTGCTCTCCTGGTTGGGCGCGCCACGCAGGCAGCCGATGCCGTGAACGGCATCGTGGCTTTGGTCGGCGATTCGGTCATCACCTACGAGCAGGTCGAACGCCTCATCGCACGAGCCATCGAACTCGAGCGCGCCAAATACCCCAATCAACCCGACAACCTGCGCAGGGCCGTCGCCGAGGCGCGCAAGGCCGGCGTGGAAACCCTCATCAACCGCCGGTTGATCCTGGAGGACTTCAAGGAACTCAAAGTCTCGCTCCCCGAAACGCTCATCGAGAAGAACGTCGAAGAGGAGATCAAGCAGCGCTACGGCGAGCGCACCGTCCTCGCCAAATCCCTGCAGCAGGAAGGCGTCACCTTCGAAAGCTTCCGCAAGGAGATCCGCGAGCAGTTCATCGAGGCGGTCATGCGCAATCGCAATGTGCCGCGCGACATCCTCGTCTCCCCCGGTCGCATCGAGAAGTTCTACCGCGAGAACATCGAGAAATATCAGATCCCCGACCAGGTGAAGCTGCGCATGATCGTCATCGACAAGACGCGCACCCCCGCCGATGCCACCCGCCTCGGCCGGGAGATCCTGAGCAAGCTCGATGATGGCGCGGACTTCGCCGAAATGGCAGCAGTCTATTCCGACGGGTCGCAGGCCCGCGAAGGCGGATCCTGGGGCTGGGTCGATCGCAAAGTGCTGCGCGAGGATCTCGCCGACGTCGCCTTCCAGCTCCCCGCCGGCAAGCGCAGCGATCTGATCGAGAAGGCGGAAGGGGTCTACATCATGCTCGTGGAGGAAAATCGCATCGCCCACGTGCGCCCCATCGACGAGGTGCGCGAGGAGATCGAGCGAACCCTGGTCGTCACCGAACGCATGCGGCTGCAGAAGGCGTGGATCGACAAGCTGCGCAAGAAACAGTTCATCCGGACCATCGTGAACTGATGCCGCTCGCCCGCCGCCGCCGAGCCCTCCGCCTCCCGGCGCTCCTGTCCGCCCTGGTTCTCCTCGCCACCGCACGGATCAGCCTCGGCGCCGACCAGCGGCCGCCCCCCCCGGATCCCGGGCGCCCCAGCAGCCTCCACCTCGCCCCATTCACGCTGTCGGCGCAGCCCCCGACCTCAGTGACCTGGCGGTACACGCTCGATGGGTCACCGCCGTCTCGCGATACGGGACTTCCCTGGACCGGCTCCCTGTCCGTCTCCAACACGACCGTCCTGCGCCTGGTGGGCTTCGCCGAGGGCTCACCCAAACCGTCGCACATCACCACACGCACCTATGTCTTCCCCCGCCAGGTGCTTTCCCAGAACGGCGCCGGATTCCCCACCACCTGGGGCGTCCGGGAGGGCCACCCCGTCCCGGCGGACTACGAAATGGACCCCGAGATCGTTGGGCACCCGGCCTATGCTGCCGATCTTGGACCGGCCCTGACCCATCTCGCGTCGCTCTCCCTGGTCATGGCGCCCCAGGATCTCTTCGGGGCCGAACACGGCATCTACACGCATCCGCTCGAGACCGGTGCGGAATGGGAACGCGCCGCCTCCATCGAACTGCTGGGCGATCCCCAGGTCACCGGCCCCGTCGACGGTGGCATCCGCATCCAGGGAGGCTGGAACCGGCGCCCGGAGGAAAGCCCGAAACACGCCTTCCGCCTCGCCTTCCGCAAACGACACGGCCCAGCCAAGTGGAAGCAGCCGCTCTTCGGGCCAAACCCGCCCGTGGAATTCGACGACCTCATCCTGCGTGCGGGTTGCAACAACACCTGGCTCCATTGGAAGGCCGAGGAACGCCGTCACGGCGACTACCTGCGGGACCCCTGGATGCGGGACACCCTGGCCGCCATGGGACACCCTTCCGCCCGCGGGCGGTTCGTGCACCTGTACCTCAACGGCCTCTACTGGGGGATCTATCAGCTCACCGAACGTCCCTCCGCGCCCTTCGTCGCCGCGCATCACGGCGGAGAACCGGAGGACTACGACGTGCGTAACGGCTCCAACCCCATCGAAGGTGATGGCCGCGCGTGGGATCAACTCATGCGCCTGGTGGAAACGGCACCGGCGGACGCGTCGGCACTCGAGGAAATCGGCCGGCTCGTCAACCTCGCCCAACTGGCGGACTACATCCTTCTGAATCTCTACGGCGCCAACGGCGATCTGGACGGTGGGTCCAACTGGTACGCCGCGCGACGCCATCGTCCCCCCGGCCCCTTCGTGTTCTTCGTCTGGGACGGCGAACGAACCCTCGAGGATCCGCAGGCCTCCACCCTCTCCGAGGATCCCGAGAGTTCGCCCCTGCGACTCTTCCAACGGTTGCGCCAGCACCCTGGATTTCGACGCCTGTTCGCAGAGCGCGCGCGTCGACACCTCGAAGGGGACGGCGCCCTCACGCCACGCGCGGCGGCCGCGCGGTACGAGACCCTGGCCCGCACGCTCGACCCCGCAGTGGTGGCGGAATCCGCACGCTGGGGGGATTACCGGAGGGATGCCCACCCTTACAAGGTGGGCCCTTACGAACTCTACACCCGCGACGACCACTGGCGGCCCGAGGTGCAACGCCTGTTGCAGCACTTTTTCCCACAACGCACCGCCGTGCTGCGGGAACAACTCCGCGCCGCCGGCCTCTATGCCGAATCGCCCTGATCCGTCGCGCCGCTCCCTGATGTCCAACTGAGGCGCTCGAAGCCCCCCTCCTCCTAGTACTGGAAAAGTTCCTCGGGACGGAAGAACCGCTTCAACTCCGCCGCCGCCGTCTCCAGCGAGTCCGAGGCGTGGCAGACGTTCACCATCACATCGACGCCGAAGTCCCCGCGGATCGTGCCTTTCGCTGCCTTCTTGGAATCCGTGGGACCCAGCAGGTCACGCACCCGCGCCACCACGTTGTCCCCGGACAACGCCAGCGCGACCACGGGCGTCTTTTGCATGAACTGCACGACCTCGGGGAAGAACGGCTTGGAAGCGATGTGCGCGTAGTGCTCGCGCAGCAGCGCATCGCCGAACTGAAGCATCTTGATACCGCGCACCTTCAGGCCGGCAGCTTCGAATCGGGACAACACCTGACCCACGCGCGCCGAGGCGATCGCGTCTGGTTTGAACAAAATGAGAGTGGTTTCCTGGCTCACGGGCCCCGATGGCTACAGGACCGGGCGCGGCAGGTCAATCCGGCGGCGCACCTTCCCTGGGTCATCCCCACTTCTCGACTTTCATCCGCTCCTTGGGCGCGCCGAGATCCTCCAGCACCAACCGCTCCGCGAAATCCACCAGCGCGTTGGGTCCGCACGCATAAAAAACGGTCTTCTCGGCATCCCCGATATGCTGACGCACCCACTGCGGCGTGACGCGGCCATGGTGACCGCTCCACGTGTCGTCCGCGGTGAGCCGCGTGCAGGTCACATGAAACTCGAAGCGCGGGTTCGCGCGCGCCAACTCCTCGAACTGTTCCCGGAAGATGATGTCGGTGGGCCGCCGCACGCTGTAGAGCACGGTGATCCGCGTGTCCAATCCCCGGTGCAACGCCTCCCGCGCAAAACCGCGGAAGGGCGTCACGCCCGATCCCCCCGCGATGCAGATCAAGTGGTGGTCGGGTTCAAACACGGGCAGGAACTTCCCCACCGGCGGCAGCACGCCCAGGCGGTCGCCCGGTTTGATCCAGTCCACCATCCGCGTGCCCATCTTGCCATCCCGCTTGATCGTCACTTCGAAGAACCCACGGTCCGTGGAAGACGAAGACAACGAATAGGCGCGTTTATAGGCCGGGGTATCCGGCCAGAACACCGTGATGAACTGGCCCGTCTTGAAGTCGATGTCATAGCCCTCAGGCCATCTCAGGAACAGCGTCTTCACGTCCGCCGCCTCGATGGTGACCTTTTCCACGAGCATCTCCGCCGCAATCTTCGCCATGAATCCTCCTGATAAAAAAATTCTTCGACTCGAACGCCCCTCAGGCGCCCCCTTCCACCGCACCGCCTTCCCCCTCACCCGCCCCGCCAGACGCCACCGCTGACGTCTCCCCCGCCGCGGCGGGGTCCTCCGAAATCTTCACCACCACGGGCCGCACCCATTGCCCTTGATAGACGTACCCGGCCGCCACGGTCTCGTGCACTCGCGCCCCCGGCCCCGGCCGCGCACCGTCCGCCGTCTGGTGCTTCCGCGGGTCAAAGGCCTCGTCGGGAGTGGCCACCACCGGCACGAATCCCACCCGCCGCAACGCCTCGCGGCACGCGGCGTGAAACCGATCCAACTGCTCGACAACCGCGGGATTGCTCGAGCGCACCGCCGCGAGATGCAGGGCAAACACATGATCCATGATGCGCGCCACCGCCTGCAGCCATTCGCCCTCCGCGCGACGCAGCTTGTCGACCTCGAGCTTCAGCGTCTGCTTCTCGCCATCCGAGGTGCGCGAGACGGCCGAAGCAAACGCCTCCGCCTCCCGCGCCAGTCGTTCCACCACCCCCTTGGCCACCTCCGCCGTCTGGCGCGCGCTCTCCTGCGCCACTTGCCACTGCCCCGTCGCCCCCGCAATCCGGTCCGCCACGGTGTCCAACTGCTCAAGCTTGGCACTGGTGTCCGCCAGCCGATCTGTCTCCGCCCAGCGCAGGGAGGCTTCGTACTCGCGCAGGAACGGCAGCACGGCCAGCCAACCGCCCAACCCCACGCACGCCGCCACCGACAGGCCTTCCCAAACCGTCAGCGGCCTCGACCCCAACGCCACCAGCAGACACGCCGTGCCCAGGAGCGCGAGGTCCGCCATCCAAAAGGGCGCCTTGTTCAAGCGCGGCTGCGATTGTTCCGACATGGTCCCGCCACCTTAGCGAAGCCCCCCCGACCGGAGCCAACCGGTTTTTCCAACCCGGCCTACGCCGCCCTGAACGCCGCCCTGAACACTCGCCCCCGTCGCCGACCCAGCCCATCCTCCCCGCATGGATCCGCGCCTCGCCCCGCGTCCCCTGCTGCCGGTGCCCGTGCCCATGCTTTGGCTCGCGCTCGCCTCGCTCCTCGCCTGGTGCGCGCCCCAGCCCGCCCTCGGCCAGTCCAACTCCGCTGTGCGCGTGTATCGGGATCAGGTCGAACCCCACTGGTTCGCTTCCTCTTCCGCCTTCTGGTACCGCGCCGAAAGCCGCTCCGGCACTCATGAATTTGTGGTGGTGACCACCGATCCCGCCACCCGCTTCCCGGCGTTCCACCACAGCCGGCTCGCGCACGCCCTCCAGTCCGCCTCCGGCCAACCGATCGACCCCGCGCGACTGCCGTTCGACACGCTCGACTTCCACACCAACGCCCCCGTGGTGACGCTGCGCGGGGAGTTCGGCACGTGGCGACTGAATCTCGATTCCTACTCGGTCGAAGCCGACACCGAGGCGGGGACGGCCGATTCCCTGCCCGCCGAACTCGAACCGCGCCCCTCACGCGCCGGCACCACGGAATCCGCCATCACCTTCGAAAACCGGCTCGACCGTCCGGTGGGTCTCTTCTGGATCAGCCCGGAAGGCCAGCGCGTCCCCTACGGCACGCTCAGCCCCGGCGCCTCGCGGCGACAACACACCTTCGCCGGGCACGTCTGGCTGGTCGCGGAAGGAAGCCGCACGCTGGCCGTGTTCGAAGCCGAGCGCCGCCCGCGTCGCGCCATCGTCCCGTCCCCGACGGCGCCGCAACCACGAGCCCCGCGTGGAAACCGGGGTTCCCCCAGCCCGGCGCCCCCCGCGGTCGTCCCTTCCCCCGAAGGCGGCCGCGTGGCCTTCGTGCGCAATCACAACCTCTGGATCCGCTCCTCCGTCTCCAACGTCGAAACCCAGCTCAGCTTCGATGGCAACCCAGGCCACTCCTTCCGCAAGGACGTGCAACGCGACCGCCTCGTGGGCATGGAATACGAGGCGCCCGAGCCGCCCGCGACTCTCCCCGAGGTGTTCTGGTCGCCCGACGGCCGCTACGTGGTGGCGCTGCAAACCCGGGCCGTGCCGGAGCGACGCGTGGCGCTGATCGAGTCCTCGCCCGCCGACCAACTCCAACCCAAGTCCCAGTCCTATCCCTATCTGAAAGCCGGCGATGATCTCCCCACCCAACGCCCGCGTCTCTTCGCCGTCGACCCCGCGCGCGAACTCCTCTTTCCCGCCGACCTCTTTCCCAACCCCTGGAGTGTCGACGAATTCCGATGGGAAACCAACAGCACGCGTTTCACGTTCCTGTACAATCAACGCGGTCACCAACTCCTGCGCGTCGTGGCGGTGGAACCCGCGACCGACGACCCCCACCGCGCCCACGCCCGCACTCTCGTCGAGGACCAGCGCGAGACGTTCATCGATTACTCCAACAAAACCTTCCTTCGTTTCGTCGATGCCGGCCGGCAATGCCTCTGGATGACCGAGCGCTCGGGCTGGAACCACCTGGTCCGAGTCAACACCGACCACGCCGCCGCACCGGAGGTGCACGAAATCACTCGCGGCGAGTTCGTGGTGCGACGCGTCGAACACGTGGACGAATCCCTCCGCCAAATCTGGCTGCACGTCATGGGCCTGCGCCCCGGGGAGGACCCCTACCATGTCCACCTCGCCCGCGTGAACTTCGATGGCTCGGGCTTCACCCTGCTCACCGAAGGCGATGGGACGCACTCCATCCAGTGGTCCCCCGATCGACGTCACTTCCTCGACACCTGGTCGCGGGCCGATCAGCCCCCCATCACCGAACTCCGCCGCGCCAATGACGGCGCGCGCCTCAGCGGGGTGGAAGTGGCCGATGCCTCCGAAATCCTCGAACGCCGCGGCCGATTCCCCGAACGTTTCTCCGCGCCCGGCCGCGACGGTGCCACCCTCATCTACGGACTCATCCATCGTCCGGCGAACTTCGATCCCTCCCGCCGATACCCCGTCCTCGAGAACATCTACGCCGGCCCCCACGACCAACATGTCCCCAAGGCCTTCCGCGCCAGCTACCGCCACCAGCAGGAACTCGCCGACCGCGGGTTCATCGTGGTCCAGATCGATGGCATGGGCACCAATTGGCGTTCCAAAAAGTTCCACGACGTCGCCGCGCGCAACCTCGGTGACGCCGGATTCCCGGATCGCATCGCCTGGCTCCGCGCCGCCGCGGCGCGCTTCCCGGAGTTCGACCTGTCCCGCGTCGGCATCTACGGCGGTTCCGCCGGCGGCCAAAACGCACTGCGTGCCCTTCTCGCCCATGGCGACTTCTACCAGGCGGCGGTCGCGGACTGCGGCTGCCATGACAATCGCATGGACAAGATCTGGTGGAACGAAGCCTGGATGGGCTGGCCCGTCGGCCCCCACTACGCCGAACAGTCCAACGTCACCCAGGCCCATCGGCTCCAGGGAAAACTCCTGCTCGTCGTCGGCGAACTCGACCGGAACGTCGATCCGGCCAGCACCACGCAAGTGGTCCATGCGCTGATCAAAGCCGACAAGAACTTCGATTTCTTGCTCGTCCCAGGCACCGGCCACGGCGCCGCGGAGACCGACTACGGCCGCCGACGTCGCGCGGAGTTCTTCCAGCGCCACCTCCAGTAGCCCCCAGACCCCA
>JADLFD010000209.1 GCA_020845805.1 Verrucomicrobiales bacterium
CGTGGCGGACCCTTCGGGGCGCCGACTGCGGAGCGTGGTTCGTTCGCCTCGGCGTTTGTCTACTTCGATCCTGCGACCCGCGAGACGCGGCTATGGGATTTCATCCAGATCAACGGCCGCAAAGGCGGCCGGAAGGTTCATCTGGATCGCGATCGAACCCTGGGTGGGATGACGACCTTTGGTTTGATCTTCGAAGGCGAAACCGCGGCTCTGGTCGAACCGTTGGCTTACGAAGTCTATCGGCGCGCCGGCATGCCGGTCGAACAGAGCTATCACGTCCGCCTCTGGGTGAACGGGAAGCCGAGTGGTTACACGGTGCTGGTGGAGCAGCCCAATCGCGCCTTCCTGCGCCGACACGGCATCGAGGACGAAGGCCATATGTACAAGCTGCTTTGGTTCGGCGGCGATCTGATCGGTCAGCACGAGAAGCACACCCACCCGCGTCTCGGCCACGAGGACCTGACCGCTTTGGTCGACGGATTGCAGGAGGAAAACCCTGACCGCTTGTGGGCCTTCATCCAAAAAAACTTCGCCGTCGACCAGGTGGCCACCTACTTCGCGGTCAACATGGTGCTCTCGCACTGGGATGGGTTCTTCAACAACTACTTCACCTATCACGACACCACCGGCACCGGGAAATGGATGATGTTTCCCTGGGACCAGGACAGCACCTGGGGGCTCCGAGCCATGGGAGGTGGCGACGAGGTTTTTCACACCATGGCCATTACCTTCGGCATGAATGGCGATGAACCCCCCGCCGACGGCGGTGCCTGGCGACCGCCCGGTTTCTTCTCCGGCCCGCTGCTGGCCAATCCGCACTTTCGGAAGGTCTTCCTCGCGCGGACGAAGGATCTCTTGGAAAGGTTCTACACCGAGGCCGACTTCGGGCCGGTCATCACCGCCATGGAGGAGCGGCTGATCCCCGAGGTGCGGTGGCGCGCGACGGCGCAGAAGGAAGATCCGGATCGCGCGGTGGCGATGTTGAAATCCGACGTGGCGCGCGCGCGGCAGCACCTGCGCTTGCGGCGCGAATTCCTCCTTTCCCAGGCCGAAATCAAGGCCACGCCGTCTGCGGTGCCCCCGGCGAAGTAATCCAAAAAGTCGCGGGCCACGGGTTCGGGCGGCGGGGCGGGCCGGCGTTCGCCACTCCGTTGGGGACGGTCCGAAGGTTGGTGCGGACGGCCGGGAGGGGAGGGGATCCGCAGGTGTTCCATTGACCGCGCTTCTGGATCCGCCACTTTCCCCGGCGTGAACCGACCACTACCGCATCGGCCGCCCGCTCCGGGGCGGAGGCCCCTTTCCCGGCTGGGTGTTTGTCTGGCGGCCCTGGCGAGTTGCCTGACCTGGGAACTTCACGCGCAGCAGGTGCCAGTGATTGAGAAGATTCTGCCCAACGGCTTTCGCGTGCTCCTGGTGGAACGTCCCGACGAGCCGACCATTGCGGCTGGGTTTCTGGTCAGGGTGGGGAGTGCGAACGAGAGACCGGGTATCACCGGCATCGCGCATCTGTTTGAGCACATGATGTTCAAGGGTACCCCCACCCTGGGCACGCGGGATGCGTATCGCGACCGCCAGATTATCGATGAGCAGGAGAAGGTGCGCGACCTGATGCGGGCCGAGGAACGCACCATGCGCGCCGCGTGGCGTCGCGGGGAGATCGAGGATCCCACCAAGCCAGAGAACGCCACGCCGCGCTATCGCGAGCTGGAGGCCCAATTCAAAAAGCTCATCGAGGAACAGCGCGGGCTGCTGGTGAAGAACGAGTTCGACAAGGTCTACACCGCCGCCGGCGGCTCGGGCATGAACGCGTTCACGTACTACGACATGACCGGGTACTTCATCAACGTGCCGGCCAACAAGCTCGAGCTCTGGTGCTGGATGGAAAGCGAGCGCCTGCTGCGCCCGGTCTTCCGCGAGTTCTATGCGGAACGTGACGTGGTGTTCGAGGAGCGCCGCATGCGCACCGAGTCGACGCCGCTGGGCAAGTTCGAGGAGACACTCCTCTCGATGTTCTGGGAGGCGCATCCGTACCACTGGCCCGTCATCGGCTGGGCCTCGGATATCCCGGCCATCAGCAAGCGCGACGCCGACTCTTTCTACGCCACCTACTACGCGCCGCAGAACATCACCCTCATGCTGGTGGGCGATCTGAAGGCGGACACCGCGGTGCCGCTCATCGAACGCTACTTCAACCGCATCCCCACCGGGGAGCAGTCCCCTCCCGAGGTCATCACTTGGGAACCCAAGCAGAACGCTGAGAAACGCATGAACGCGGAGGCGGAGGCGAACCCGCAGGTGGACATCCTGTTCCACACGGTCCCCTTCACCCACCGGGATTCCTACGCGCTCCAGGTGCTGGAGCAGTTGCTCGAGAAGCGAACCGGCCGGCTCTACAAGGGCCTCGTCATGGGCCGCGAAGTGGCCACGCAAACCTACGCCAACGCCGAACACCGCAAATGGGCCGGTCTGTTCAACGTGGGCGGCGAAGCGCGCGACGGAAAGACCCCGGCCGAGGTCGAGTCGGCTCTCTACGAAGAGCTCGAACGGTTCAAGACCGAGCTGGTGCCGGCGGAGGAACTCCAGAAGGTGAAGAACAACTTCGCCGCCGCCGAATACCGCAAGCTGACCTCCAACTTCCCCATCCTCTACCAGTTGCTCTTCAACGAGGGCTTCGGGGATTGGCGCGAGATCAACGCCGGCGGCCCCAAGATCCAGGCGGTCGCCGCCGAGGATGTGCAGCGCGTCGCCAAAACCTATCTCACCCGCGAGAACCGCACCGTGGCCACTTATACGCGCAAGGCGGGTACCGGTGCGGCGGCGGCCGATCCCGATCTCGCCGAGCTGGCCCCCGAGCAGCTCCCTGTGATGCGCCAGATGATGGCCGCCATCGAGAAAGAGACCGATCTCGCCAAGCTCAAGGAGTTCCTTGGCCGCATCGAGGCGCAGTCCGCGAATGCGGATCCCAAACGGCAGCAGTTCCAACGCATCGTGAAAAAGAAGATCGAGGCGCGAATGGCGGCGCTGGCCGCCCAATGACGCGACCCGCCACTGGCTGATCCCCCCCTAGAACCCCGGTTGTCCGTCTCTTTCATTCCCCAAGGATTCCCATGACCCGAAGCCTTCTTGTCGCGCTGGGCCTGATGGCCGTCGCCACTTCCCTGCGTGCGGCCGAGATCCCTGAGCGCCCCGAAAAGCTCACCTTCCCGCCCCTCACTTATGAACCGCCCAATCCCGCCGAGCACCGCGTCGAACTGAAGACGGGGCCGGTCGCCTATGTGATCGAATCCCACGAACTGCCCCTGGTGAACCTGGTGATCTATGTGCGCACCGGACAGTACGTGGAGCCGAACGAGAAGGTGGGCCTCGCCGATCTGGCCGGGTCGCTGCTCGTCCGCGGCGGCGCGGGCGGGCGCACGGCGGAGGAGCTGGAGGAGCGCCTCGACTTCCTGGCTGCGCAGCTTAACTCGGCGGTGGGCGAGACGCAGGGCACGATCACGCTCAATTTGTTGTCCAAGGATCTCGAGGAGGGCTTCGCCTTGCTGCGCGACGTGCTGACCGCACCGCGTTTCCAGGAGGACAAGCTGAAGCTGCACAAGGATCAGACCCTGCAAGCGCTCAAGCAGCGAAACGATGAGTCTACCGACATCGAGGCGCGCGAGCGCGAGTGGCTCGCCTACGGACGCGACTTCTGGGCGGCACGACAGCCGGTGGCGGCGGGGATCGAATCCATCACCCGCGACGATCTGGTGGCCTTCCACCGGCGCTGGTATCACCCGCGCCAGTTCGTGATCGCGGCCAGCGGGGATTTTCAGAAAGCCGACTTGGTGGCGCGGCTCGAGAAACTGTTCGCGGCATGGCCGTTTCAGGGGGAGATCGCCCCGGCCATCCCCACCGAGGCCAAGTTGGTGGAGCCCGGCGTCTATCTGGCCGACAAGGATGTGAACCAGGGCCGCGTGAGCATGATGCTCCCGGGCGTGCGCCGCGATGATCCCGACTTCTTCGCCGTCACCGTCATGAACGACATCCTGGGAGGCGGTGGTTTCACCTCGCGTATCGTGAACCGGGTGCGCTCAGACGAGGGCCTCGCGTACTCCGCGGGTTCGAGCTTTCCCGGGGGCGTCTATTACCCCGGTGTGTTCCGCGCGAGTTTCCAATCGAAGTCCCGCACCGTGGCCTACGCGGCGTCGATCGTGTTGGAGGAGATGAAGCGCATCGCTTCCGAGCCCGTGACCGAGGACGAACTGCACACCTCCAAGCGATCGTTCATCGACACCTTCCCGCGTGCGTTCGCCACCAAGGCACAGGTGGCGTCCCGATTTGCCGAGGACGAATTCACGGGTCGTTTCGCCAAGGACCCAGGGTACTGGCGCGACTACCGGAAGCGCGTCGACGCCGTGACCCGCGAGGATGTGGCACGTGTGGCGGCCAAATGGCTCAAGCCGGAGCGCCTGGTCATCCTGGCCGTGGGTCAGAAGGACGAAATCCTGAAGGGCGACGCGGATCGCAAGGCGAAGATCGGCGAACTGACTCCTGGAAAGGTGACCGAACTGCCGCTGCGCGATCCGCTCACGCTGGAGCCGGTGGGTGCCAAGTAAGCGAGCCGCGCGCGCTCGCGGACGACCGTGGCCGAGCGGAGGTCACCCATGGGCGGGGTGGCGGGCGTCGTGGGTTGCCTGGACCCCATACGTCGCCCGGTTGGCTGTTCGCATGAGTCCAGAATGCTGTCTTGACAGCATTTAAGGTGACGCCACGGTGCGGGAGTGAGAACGACCGTGACCCTCGACGCCGATACCGAGGCGTTGTTGAAGGAGGAAGCCGCCCGGACAGGCCAGTCGTTCAAAGTGGTCTTGAACCAGGCAGTTAAGCGGGCTTTGGGACGCTCTCCGACCCGCGTGCAAGTCGAGCCGTTGTTTTCCGCTCCCTTCCCAGTCGAATTGGCGCAGCAGAGCTTCAATCGACTCGCCGCTGAGTGGGAGGATGAGGATACGGTGAAGGAACTTTCCTCGTGATTCTCCCTGATCTGAACCTCCTGCTATACGCCTACAACTCCCACACGCCACAGCACGGCGCCGCCCGGCACTGGTGGGAGGAGGCGATGAATGGAGACGAACTGATCGGAATCCCTTTCGAGGTCGCCTTTGGTTTCATCCGCGTGGCCACGAATCCCAGGTTGGGACCTGCGAGAGTGGGTTTGGCAGACGCCCGACGCGTCGTCGAAAGCTGGCTCAATCTTCCGCAGGCGCGCGTGGTGAGCCCAGGCGCACTTCATTTCGCCCGGGTCATGGATTTGATGGCCGCGGCGATGGCGGCGGGACCCGTTCTCTCCGATGCCATTCTGGCTGCGTATGCCATCGAGCACCGCGCAACGCTGTTCACAAATGACGGAGATTTTGCGCGGTTCCCTGGATTGAAGTGGCAGAACCCGTTGCTGCGGCGAGGGCGATAGGGAACCCGCCGGGTCAACTCCCGACGTGGTGGACCAAGGAAACCGCCGCGCGCACTCGCGGACGACCTTGGCCGAGCGGAGGTCACCCGCGGGCGGGGTGGCTGGGCGCCCGCGTTCACTCCTGGTACTGCAGCAGTTCTCCCGGCTGGCACCCCAGCGCCTTGCAGATCGCGTCGAGCGTCGAGAACCGGACCGCTTTTGCTTTGCCGTTTTTCAGGACGGAGATGTTGGCCATGGTGATACCGACCTTCTCGGAGAGTTCCGTGACGCTCATCTTCCGCGTCGCCAACATGACGTCCAGATTCACGATGATGGCCATGCCGGGGTCTCTAAACGGTGAGGTCGCTCTCGGTCTTCAGCTCGACGGCCTTCTGCAGGATCCGCTCGAAGATCGCGGCCGCGGTGGCGACCACCAGGGAGCCCAAGGTGAGGACGACCCCCAGCGCCACTCCCCCGGCCCGATCCTCGCCTTCAGCTTGTGAGATGATGAGGAGCGCGACGACCACGAATCCGATCAGGGCCAGTGCGCAGTACTTGATAGTCCGCAACGCCTTCACCGCCGGCGCTGAGAAAATCCGGTTCTGGCCAGCCAACCCCAGCACCTTGTACGCCTGATAGAGCGCCAGGTAGAACGCCATGGAGGCCGTGTAGGCGTAGGCGAGGAAGGGATCGTGGAAGTAGACCTGGAAGGGCGTGGAGTGCACGTTCCGGCCTTCGATGTGGGGAAACCACAGCATGAGCGCGAGCGCGCCCAGACCGGCGAGTACCACGATGATCTGCAGAAAGATCGTTGAACCACGTTTCATAACATTGAGCTCCTGAGCGTGGTGCGAAGACTGGCTTTGGATTTATTGATATTCAATATGAAATTACTGTTTTGCGTGTGGCCTGACCCCTGGAATCGGGATTTTCGCCCGACGCACCTCGGTGGGTCCCACGCGGGACTCAGCTCGGTGGCCGGGTGGCGGCCGCTCTGGAACCTCACCGCATCGGGGCGTCCCAGCGGTGGAAGACGCCGAGTCCATGGACCAGGGCACCACCGTCCGGAGTAAAGCGAAGTCGGCCCTGCACTGGTCCCAGCGCCTCGCCGAGGGAAAACGAGGCGACCTCCTCGGTGGTCGCGGTGTCCCAGAGGACGACACTGGACTCCGAGGTGCCTGCGGCCACGCGCCGGCCATCGGGAGATAGGGCCACCGTCCAGTAGGCGTCGCCGGTCGAGCGATATTCCCCTTTCAGTCGCGCGCCATCGACCTCCCAAAGCTTCACCAGCCCATCGAAGCCGGCGGTCGCCAGGAGTCGGCCGTCCGGGGACAGGTCGCAGTCATAGGCGTAGTTGCCGTGAGCGAGGAAGGATGCCGCGGTGCGTCCCGAGGGAAAATCCACCACCTGAACCCAGCCGCGTGCGGAGCCCCACGCGACGCGGCGGGAATCGGCGGAGAAGGTGGGGTTGAGCCAGGTGGGTTCGTTGGTGATGCGCAGGATTTCCCGTGCGGCAGCGAGGTTCCAGAGGAGCGGTCCGGGCATTCCCTGGACGCGCAGTGCGGCGTATTGGCCGTCGCTGGAGATCGCGCTGCCGGCTTGGACCGGCAGTCCGCCGACGGGGATCTCGCGCCAGCCTCTTTCGCTGTGGTGGGCATGCAGGGTTCCTGCGGGGTCGGCGGCCAGGAGACTTCGAGCGGAGGCGACGACACTCCAAGTGTTGGAGATGGCGATTTCCTCGATCGCCTCGGCTGCTGTTCCGAGCGTGCGGAGCTCGAGTCGGTGGGGTTCCGGACGACGGAAGACGCGGGCGCCGTCGCTGGCCAGCCAGGATCCCTCATCCCGGGCGGGGCCGGGCCGCGGCGGCGGCCGGGTAGCGTCCCAGAGTCGGACCTGACCCTCCTTGTCGCCCGAGGCCAGCCAGCGTCCGTCGGGGGAGAAAGCGAGGGCGAAGACGGTGGCGCGATGGCCCTGCCACTCGCCGAGGCGAACGCCGGATTGGGCATCCCACACGCGGAGGACCTGATCGATCCCGGCGCTGGCCAGGCGGGTTCCGTCCGGGGAAAAGGCGAGGCATTCCACCATCCCGCGGTGAGCGCCGGCGATGGTGCGAGCGTTCGCGGAATCGGGAGGGAAGATCTGCAGCGTGCCGGAGAACTCTCCCACGGCGAGGGTTTGGCCGTCGGGGGAGAGATCGAGGGCACGGGCGAGGGCGGGCAGAGGGAGGGAACGGGAGCGCGAAGGTGGTTCGACGGACCAGGTCTCCAGCGTGCGCGGGCCGGCGAGCGAGGCGAGGGTGCGGCCATCGGGCGTGGCGCGGGCGCGAGAGAACGCGCCCTGGATGCTGGGAGGGCGGAGGGGTTCGGCGCTGCCTTCATTCCAGGTCACCCAACCATTGCGTAGCACGATGAGCAGGGAGGTCGGCGTGGGCCCGCGGGCGAAGGCCAGGGGCCGGCTGCCCACGTTTCCGAAGCCAGGGAGGGCGCGGGGAGACGGGGTGGTCTCGAACGGGAGCACCTCGCCATCGCCGGTGCCGACGTAGAGTCGCGTCCCATCCGCGGAGAAGAGGAGGGACCAGGCGAAGCCCGGGAGCGCGTGACGGAACAGCAGGCGCCGCGTCGTGGCGTCCCAGAGGTGCAACTCCAGTCCGGCAGCGGCGAGGAATCGGCCGTCGGGGGAGAACACCAGTCGCTGGACCTGGTTGGAGAGCGCGTCGAGGGAGGCCGCCTCTTCGGTGCGACAGCGGTGTTGGAAGTGCCACCATTCGAAGCCGCGCAGGTCCGGATCTCCGGCCTGCGGGAGATGGCGTGTGAGCAGGGCGGCCGCAACGCCGAACTTGCTCTCGTCGATGGCGCGCTGAGCGAGCCGCATGTTGGAGGCATAAAGGTGCGTCATGCCTTCGCGCCTCAGCGCGGCCTGGTGGCGTGCGGCGCGGATGGACACCCACGCCAGTCCGAGGGCGAGCACGAGGACCGCCGTGATGGACGCGGCGAGTGCGGGCTGGCGCCGGCACCAGCGGACCCAACGTTCCAGGGGATCGGCGGGTCGCGCCTGGATCGGTTCCCCGGTTAGGAAACGGTGGAGGTCCTCGGCGAGTTCCCGCGCACTGGCGTAGCGCCGGGCGGGGTCCTTGGACAGGCACTTCAGGGTGATGACGCGCAGGTCGCGCGGGATCGGCGGCAACGGCGCGGGGGGGGACGGGGGAACGACGCCGCGGTTGGAACCGTCGGCCGCGGTGGCGGGGTTGGCGGGCGGGCGCGGGTTCTCGGGGCGTTCCGGAAGGGAGGGTTCGTCCTCGATGATGCGTCGGAGCAGCGCGGGCAGGCCTTCGGCGAGGAAGGGCGGGCGGCCGGCGAGCAGTTCGAAGAGGATGGCGCCGAGGCCATACACATCGCTGGCGATGGTGGCGTGACCTGCGTGGGAGACTGCGATCTCAGGGGGAAGGTAGTGGGGCGTTCCCAGGGGGCGATGGGATTGCGTCAGCGCGTGGTCAGGCTGCAATAGCTTGGCGAGCCCGAAATCTGCCACGAACGGGCGGCCGGTGGCGTCGAACAGGATGTTCGCGGGTTTCAGGTCGCGGTGCAGCACGCCATGCTCGTGGGCGAACTGCACGGCCTCGGCGAGCGTGGCGCCCAGTTCGGCGATGTCGCGCCAGCGCCCGGCGAAGGTGGTGGAGCGCTCGGCGAGGTTGCCGCCCGCGGCGAGCTTCATGGAAAACCAGGGTAGGCCATCGTGTTCGCCCGTTTCGTAGACCGGCAGGATGGCGGGATGATCGAGTTCTGCGAGGGTGCGCGCCTCGAGTTGGAACCGTTGTCGCATGTCGCGCGACGCGGCGGACACCGGGAGCAGCATCTTCAGAGCGACCTCGCGCGGGGGCAGGTGTTGTCGCGCGCGGTAGACGATGCCCATGCCGCCGCGCGCGAGTTCCGCCGTAACGCTGTATCCCGGGAAAGGGAAGAGCGACGAGGGCGCTGGCGCGCCGTCTTCCTCGGGAGACTCCAACATGCGGTCGACACCACCAATGAGGCAGACCGGGCAGAGGCCTTCGGCCACGCCGTGGTCGAGGAAGCCGCCGCAGTGCGGGCATCGGGGTTTGGGGTCGGTGGGGGGCGGCGTCACAAGGAGGGTTCGCACCTGTCATGTCCGTCGGATGGGGGCAAGGGCGAGGGCGCCCGGCATCGAAAGGTGAAGGCGCGGGGGCCCACTCCATTCTTCCCTGTCCGGAGCGTCAGGTTTCATGGGGACCCGCCTGCAGGACCGCGCGCAGGTGCTGGAATTCCTCTTCGATTTCGTGCGGGGCGGAGATGGTGCGCGCGATCTCCTGGCGCAGCGCGGTGCGGAACCTGAGGCGCAGTCGGTGAATCTCCGTTTTCACGGCCGCCGGGAGGAGGCCGGTGCGTTGGGCGGCGTCCTCGTAGCTGGGGGCGGAGTTATGCGCGGTGAGGAATCCCTTGAGCTCCTGGAAGAGATTCTCCTTTCCGCGCCCGTGGTACTCGTCGCGCACCACGTGGAGGGCGGCGTCCAGCAGGCGCACGGCCCACGAGCGGTCGAAGTGAGCGGCGTCGGCAGCGGGAATCTGGAGGGTCGCGGGCGCGTCCGCGTCGTTTTCCTGGGAGGCGTCGAGACTGACTGATTCGGTGCCTCCCCCACGCTTGAGGCGTCCCTGGTGGATCCGCGCCTTCTGCAGGCGGTGCATGACGGCGCCGAGCAGGAAGGTACGAAAGCTACCGCGCAACGGGTCCGCGCGGCGCCAAGAGCGCGTTTCGAGGAAATTGAGGAAGAAGTCCTGGGCCAGGTCGGCGGCGTCGGCCTCGGCGAAACCTTTCCAGCGCACGAAGTCATGGACGGGTTCCCAGTAGCGGCGGCACAGCGCTTCGAGCGCCGCGCGGGCTTCCGCGTCGCCGTGCAGCGAGGCCTTGGCCAGTTCGTCCCAACGCGTGGTCGGAAACTGCATCCCGCGTTTGAGTAGGATTTTCCCCCCTCGGAAGGCGAGCCCGAAGCAACCCTGGGAGAGGGTTCCCGGTCGGTCAGTCCTTGGGAGAGGCATTTCGAGGGCCGTACCGTCCGTGGGAAAGGCGCATGAAGGGCTGAAACCTGCGTTCATGGATGGGGAAGAACCCGGTGTATGACTGTCCCCGGGGTCTCTTGGTTCCTGCGGCACGTGGCGGCCGCGGGAGGGTGGGCGCTGTTCCTCCTTCTGGCCTGGGCGCCCGGGGACGCGCGGGCGCAAACCGCGCCCCGTCTGCACATCGAACAGACCTCGTTTGGTACCGTTCTGGTCCGGTGGCCGGTGGGCGACGGATTGTACCGACTCCAGGAACGTTCCGAGGTGGATGACCTGGAGGGATGGCGGCTGTTGGGGCAGGGGCCGGAGATGGTGTCCGGCGTGTACCAATTCGAACTGGAGCCGTCGGAGCGCACGCATTTCTTTCGCCTCCAACCCGTGACGCAACCGGAGCCGGGGGTGGTTCCGCGACCCGAAACGCTGGCGCCGCCGCCGCCGATCAACGCGCAGGCCAGCTTTGCCGACAGCACCGCGTTTCTCTATCTCGGTCCGAATCCCGTGCAGATTGGCGTGATCCCGGGAACGATCCTGCCGCAGCGCGCCTCCGTGTTGCGCGGCCTGGCGAAGAAGCGCGATGGCACCCCGCTGGCGGGCGTGCACGTGCGCATTCTGAACCATCCCGAATTCGGCTACACCTACACGCGCGCGGACGGAATGTTCGACCTCGGCGTCAATGGCGGTCCTTTGTACACGGTCGATTTCCAGACGCGCGGGTACTGTCCGGTGCAGCGGCAGGTGCAGGCGCCGGTGCAGGACTTCCGGTGTCTGGAGGACGTGATTCTCGTGGGCATGGATCCGGTGGCGACGCCGGTGGCCTTCGGGACGAACGCGCCTCTGCAGGTGGCCACGAGTTCCGTGCAGACCGACAAGGCGGGTACTCGGTCCGCCACGGTGCTGTTTCCGCCCGGCACCTGTGCCACCGTCGAGCTTCCGGATGGAACCCAGCAGGACTGTCCCGTCCTGACGATACGCGCCACCGAGTTCACGGTTGGGCCCGGCGGGCCGCAGGCGATGCCGGGTCCGCTGCCGCCCACCAGCGCGTACACCTACGCCGTGGAACTGAGCGGGGACGAGGCGGTGGCCATGGGCGCGAACGCCATCCGTTTCAATCAGCGGGTGCATGTGTACGTGGACAACTTTCTCGGCATGCCGACGGGCGCACTCATGCCCAGTGCGTATTATGACCGGCAGATTTCCGCGTGGGTGCCGCAGGAAAACGGCGTGGTGATCGAGGTGCTGGGCGTTTCGGAGGGAAGGGCGCGGGTGGATGTGAACGGGGATGGAGTGGAGGAAAGCGCGAGCGACCTGGCGATCCTGGCCTTCACCGGGCCTGAACTGCAGCACCTCGCATCCACCTATTCGCCCGGCAAGACCCTCTGGCGCATGCCGGCGACCCACTTCACGGCGATGGACTACAATTGCCCGGAGAACCCGGCGAGCCGTGAGAATCCGAGGCGGCCTGGGGATCGTCCTGGTGGCGATCCCGATTCCAAGGCGGGCGGCGGGGGGGTGGTGAACCTGAGCACGCAGATCTTCGAGGAGACCGTTCCGCTAGTGGGCGTCCCGATGGCGCTTCATTACTCCAGTGCGCGCGTGCCCGGTTATCGCGTGGATGCGGAGCTTCGCCTGCCTCTGATCGGCGAATCGGTTCCTGCAGGCCTGATCAAGGTGCGTGTGGATATGGAGGTCGCGGGGCGCCTACGCGAGTTCGATTTCCCGGCGCGCGCCGACCAGACCGCCGAGTTCGCGTGGGACGGTACGGACGCCTATGGCCGGCTGCTGAACGACAGCAGTCGCGCTGCCTTTACCCATTTCTATTACTACCCGCGGATCTATGGCGGGCACCCCCGGGCGGGCTTCGTAATCGATCTCGCCGACCTTGCCCCCGCGTTTGGCAACTACGGATCCTTCAGCAGCACCATCGCCCACAACGAAGTCGGGCAGGCGGCCGCGATCAAATTCGACCGGCTCCTGACCATTCCGGATCACCGCAAGGCGGGCCTGGGCGGCTGGAGCCTGACGCCGCATCACCGGTACGATCCCGTCGGAAAGATCCTTTACCTTGGCGATGGCACCGTGCAGCGGCCGGAGAGCCTGGCGAACGGCCTTTCGGTCAATGAACTGGATTCCAGCTTCGACGCGCGAAACGTCGCGGCGGCCTCGGATGGTTCCGTGTTCGTCACCCAGCGAGGAGGGCGGGTGTACCGCATGACGGCCTCCGGCACACTGAACCCCATGACCGCCGCGCCGGGTCCAGACGGGTTCGACCTTCCGGACACGAGCGTGGCCAGTCACGGTGATTTCACGAACGCCGACGGCAAACCCGCTGCCCAGGTGAGGTTCGAGCAAGTCAGATGGCACGACATCGCCACCGGCCCGGACGACTCACTCTACCTGCGGACGTTCTGGTCCATCGTCCGCATCACACCGGAGGGGATCCTCCGTGTCGTGATCGGGAGAACCGGCTCGGAAAACTTTCCATCCGACGGCAGCGTGGCGAGAAATCCCGGAGTCTCCGCCGGTGCCACGGGGAATCTGTTCGTCGCCGTGGGGCCGGATCACACGGTTTATTACAACGACGTGTGGACCATCGACGGGCAGACCCGTGATTACGTGCGGAAGATCTCCCCGGACGGCCGGATTTCCACACTGATCGGCCCGGCGGGCCGCGCGGCGGCGCCGTTCGACACGCAGTATTTCACGGAAGGCCGGGCCATCGAGGTCAAGACCGCGTCCATCTCGGGTCTTGATGTCGCGCCTGACGGCTCGGTCTATGTCGCCGGAGGCATCGGCATGGTGAGGATCAATCCGGGAGGAACGGTAGAGTATGTCATGAACGGCGCCGCCATCTCGGGTGAGGACAATCCGGACACCCGCTACCGTTCCGAGGGCCAGCCCGCGAATTCGCCCACACCCCACCGGCCGGGGGGTGCTGACTATGTCAACCTTCTCAAAGTCGGACCGGATGGCCTGCCCTACTTCTACTATCCGCTCGGGCCGGGCTTCATTTGGAAGATCGATTCGGCAGGTCTCTTCCAGCGGGTGGCGGGCCGATGGGGAGCGCCCTTCGAGAGCGGTGCCAACCCGCTGGCCGTGCAGGTGGGGGACGTTCGTGACTTCACCATCGATCGCAGCGGCTCGTTGACGCTATTGAGCCAACCGCCCGGTGCCAGTGGCGGTGGAAGCGGCTACTCATTCCGGCGCTTCGGCCCGGCCTTCCCCGGTTTTGACGCTGACGAACTGCAAGTCTCCTCTCGCGACGGCGGGGAACTCTATGTCTTCAACAAGACCGGACTTCACCTGCGGACGTTGGACACGCTGACCGGTGCGACGCGCTGGCAGTTCACGTACAACCGCCAGAATCTGGTCACCGAGATGCGCGACGTGAACGGTCTGGTCACCACCATCGAACGCGCGACGGATGGAACGCCCGTCACACTCGTTGGTCCGTACGGTGACCGCACGGTGTTGAGGGTCGATACCAACGGGTTTCTCTCCACCGTCACGGATCCCGCGGGAGCCACCGCCACGCTGGGCTATGGCGCCGCGGGTTTGCTGACCTCCATCCAGGGGCCGCGTGGGAACACGTTTGGCGTCACCTACGACGCGAAGGGTCGCGCGAACCGCTTGAACGATCCCAAGGGCGGCGCTCTGCAAATCAGCCACGCCTATGTGGGAGGCACGGATTATGCAACGGTCACAGATACCGCTGAAGGCCACCGCGCCGTCCGTGACCTGCGCCTCGCGTCCAATGGCGACTCCATCATCACGACTACGGCGGCGGATGGGACGCGCAAGACCGAGAGGCGTCCACTGTCCGGGGGTTCGGTTTCGATCCATGCCGACGGCACCGTTGCCACGATCAGACAAACGGGCGATCCGCGATTCCCGGTGCAGACCCGCGTCTTGGAATCCGTGACACTGGAATTTCCCGGTGGTCTGAAATCGTCCGTGTCCGTTGGGCGTGCGGCGGGCTTGCTTACTCCTGGAGCATCTTTGTCACTCACGTCGCTCGTGACGTCCGTCAACGTGAATGGCCAGGTGTTCACGAATCACTACGCCACCAGCTCACGGCGTCTCACCTCCACGTCACCGGAAGGTCGCCGGGAGGTTTCTGACTTTGATGCGGCGGGGCGGCTGACCTTCGCAAAGGCCGGAACGGACGTGCCCGTTACCAGCATGTACGACGCGATGGGCAGGCTCACCAATATCTCGGAAGTCGTGGGCGTGGACCTTCGTCCGCGCTCCTTAACCTACAACACCGCCGGGCTGGTCGAGCAAATTACCGATCCCCTCGGACGCACGGTGCGGTTCGCTTACGATGCTGCGGGACGTCCGAATCAGTTCACACTGCCAGAAGGTGCCGTCGTGGGGTTCGAGCACGACGCGGAGAATCATCTGACCGGAGTGACACCACCTGGACGACCGAAGCATCAATTCCGTTACGACTCCGTCGGTTCGTTGATCGAATACACCCCGCCGGTGGTCTCGACGGATGACTCCTGGCGCTACAACTACGATCTGGACCGCAACCTCACCAACATCGCCCTGCCTGATGGCCAGAATTGGAATATCCTGCGCGGCCCGGGTGGGCGGATGGCCCAAGTGAAACTCGGCTCCGGCCCAACACTGGATTTGGGATATGACGCCATCACCGGACAATTGACCAACGTGGTGAGCGGCGCGGGTGACGCCATTGCTTTCGGCTATCAAGGATCACTTCCAGTGCTGACGCGTTGGACCGGTGCAATCACCGGCGCGGTGGCTCTGGAATTCAACGCGAATCTGCAACTGGCCGCGCACTCGGTAAATGGCGAACGCGTCGTTTACGATTACGACCGGGACGGGCTGCTCATTCAGGCCGGGGGGCTGAGCGTCAGCCGTGACCCAATGTCCGGTCGCGTCGTGGCAACCAGCCTTGGCGTCGTGCGCGAGGAGCAAGCCTACAATGAGCTGGGGCTGCGCACCAACACCACCGTCACCTTGAGCGGAACGAGTTTCTCCAGCGTGGCCTTGCGCTACGACCGCTTGAACCGGCTGACGAACAAGATCGAAACCATCGCCGGCACTACCCATGAATTCTCTTACGCCTACGACGTGGCTGGGCGCTTGAGTCAGGTGCAACGTGATGGCGCGGTGCTCGCCACCTACACCTACGACGCCAACGGCAACCAGATTACGCGCAACGGGGAATCCGCCACCTACGACGTGCAAGACCGGTTGACTTCCTATGCCGGCGCAAGCTTCGGCTGGTCGCGCAACGGCCACCGCACCACGCGTTCGGCGGGCGGACTGACCACTACCTACGACTACGACGTTCGCGGCGCTCTGAATTCCGTGACCCTACCGACTCAGCAAATCGACTACGTGCTCGATCCGCTGGGCCGTCGCATCGGTCGCAAAGTCGGGGGAGTCCTGGAGCGAGGCTGGCTCTGGCTGGGGCAGCAGATCGTGGCGGAATTGGATGCGAGTTCCGCCAAAACGAAGCATTTCGTTTACGGGTTGGGTTCGACCACGCCTGCGGTAATGATCGCGGGCACGAATTCTTACCGCATCGTGTCCGACGAGCGCGGCAGCGTGCGGTTCGTCGTGAGCACTGCGGATGGCACCATCGCCCAGGCTCTTGAGTACAACGAATTTGGCCGTTTGATCTCGGATACGAATCCTGGCTTCCAACCCTTCGGCTACGCCGGCGGGTTGCACGACCCTGTCACCGGTTTGGTGCGGTTTGGCCTCCGTGATTACGATCCAGAGACCGCGCAATGGACCATGCGTGATCCGGTGAACTTTCTGGGAGGCCAGTTCTCCCTCTATGCCTATGTCGGGAATGATCCCGTCAATCATATTGATCCATTGGGGCTTGGCCCTTGGGCAACCGCTTACAAGGTTGGCAAAGGTGTGTTGGGCGTCGCTGGAGGTGTAGCATCGATATTTGCGGCTGGCGCAATTCTGACGGGAGCGGCGGTGACAGCCCCCGTAGCAGCTACGGTCTTGGGCATCTTTGTTGGGGTTAATGGAGTTTTTGGAGTTGCGGGCAACACTGCAAACGTGGTCTCCGCGATCACCGGTTCGAAGGGCGACGATGCGCCTACTTCAGTGGGAAGCCTTGGCGCGACGCTCGCCGGCAATTCAGGCGATGCTCAGCGCCTCGGTGCTGCCGTTGATTTGGGTCTTGGACTCGCGACGGGTGCAGCGGCAAATAGTCTGTTGGGAGGCGATGCCTTGGCGGGAAATCTGGCGAGGTTTGCCTCGTTCAACGATGCCGTCGGTGCCGCAGACAACACGGCGAGTTCCTATGGGCTGACACCTGGTTCGGCGCCGCTTGTGATCCCGGGGAGAGGTCGCTAGCTCTCGAACCCAATCGAGAAAGTCGTCGGAGAGGAGTCGGTTCATTGTGTCTGCAATTGCTGACTCAATAGATTAGGCGGTGACCAGTTGAGGGGTGGCTGTGGGTCGACTCAGAATCGCTCACTGCCGAGCCGCAGTCGTGGAATTCTTGTTGAACGCCTGCTGATTCGTTTTGTTGCCGACGGAGCGCCGAGCATCGCTCGGCTTGGACTCGAACTCCTGGACATGAGGTCGAGCAATGCCCGGCGCGCCAGGCTCGCACCAGAATGCCAACCAACCGGATAGTTCCCACAAGATCAGGGAGGGCAATGGGAACGACTGGCAGGGTGAGGAGCGCAAAACCAGAAATCTGGAACGTAGCGACCTGGCCCCGTTGCTTGGCCGTGGCTGGGTCCGGGTTTCGGGCGACCTCGGCAGGATGACGAGCATCCTTCGACAAGGCTTCTGCGTCGCGAGCGCCTTGCATCCCTAGGACGCTGGAGACATCGCCCGCTTGGGGCGTAGGGTATTGGCCCGTGAACACGGTTGCTGTGATCGAGGCAGCCAATGGCCAACTGACGCCCCAGGTGATCGAGCGGTGGGCGGCGTGGCTGGATGACAACCGGCAGATGATCTGTGCGTCGGGTGACGTCTTCTCACTCCACGACAACGAAGCCCAAGCCTCATGATGCTGGGTTCCACAGTCGGAGAAGGATAGCGGTTTCCCACCTTGGCGGTGGGTTTTTAGGACATTCCTGTTCAAAGGGGCATTGGTAGACCATTGGTCAAAACTCCAATGACACTCCCACCCGCGGGCTGAGTGTGCACGTCATGCCATGATCACGATCAGGAAGGTGCCGCGAAGGGACCTGCGACTTTCCCGTCATGGAGACCATATCGGGTCGAGGGTGGGTGAAGTGCTCGCGGGGGCCTGGATTTCAGAGGAGACGGGTCGTGATGCTGGGCTGCGTTGGTTGTAGGCACGAAAGCGATGTTCACCCAAACCAAGCGCAGGAAGGGGGACCGGAGGCTGTGGTGGGCAAGATCGAAGGGGCCTTGCCCACCCTGGGGTGTATGGGCCGGGTTGGGACTCCTTCTTGTGTTCGGGGGACTGTGGTTTTGGAAGGGGAGGTTGGCGTCGGACACGCTGGGGCGGGTGCGCGAGGCGGGAATGATCCGGATCGGCTACGCGGTGGAGGCGCCCTACGCCTACCTGACTCCCGAGGGAAAAGTGACGGGCGAATCTCCCGAGATCGCCGCACTCATGGCGGGTCGTCTCGGAATTCCGCGAGTGGAATGGCGGCTCACGGAGTTTTCCGAGCTCCTCGGCGGTCTGGAGGCTGGCGAGTTCGATGTGATTGCCGCGGGTATGTTCATCACGCCCGAGCGCCAGCAACGGGTCGCCTTCTCCCGGCCGGTGTTTCGCGTGAGCCCTGGCCTGCTGGTTCGCAAGGGCAACCCGCATGGGCTGCACTCTTACGCGGACCTGATCCGCCAGACCGCAACACGCATTGCCGTGCTGAGTGGTGCCGCCGAGGAAGAGCTCCTGCTCGGGATGGGATTCCCCGAGACTCGGTTGATCCGTGTGCCCGACGCCCTTTCCGGCCGTGTGGCGGTTCGTTCCGGTCGCGCGGACGGCCTCGTGCTTTCGGCGCCCACGATTCGCTGGATGGTGATGAACCCGATCGCGGGCCTGACGGAGATGGCGGAGCCCTTTGAGGCCGCGACGGGAGGCGATGCGCGGTGGCCCGCTTTCGGCGGCTTTGTCTTCCGGAAATCGGACCGGGCGCTTCGAGAGGCCTGGGATGTGGAGTTGGCTAGGTTCGTGGGCACCGAGGAGCACCTTCGCCTGGTACGCAGCTTTGGATTCACCGCCGCCGAGGTACCGCTTGCCGGCGACGTTTTGATGATTCCCCCCCAACCCTGACTGCCATGCCGACCCCGATTGATCCCCCTTTGGGTTCCCCACGGAGAGTGTTTCTCCTGCGGACCTGGGTGGTGGGGGTGCTCGCGGTGGGCGTGTGCCTGGCCATGACCTGGCTGCATTTCGATCAGGAGGAGGTCCTCCAACGCTCCGGCCAGTGGCTTCGCAGCTTCCGTGCCGCGCGCATCGACCTCGCGAAGGGATTCCTGCATGTGAGCCTGGCTGGCGAGCCGGAGTCCTCATTTCGACGTGAGGATGGCCTCGCGTTGATCGATCAAGCGCTCCAGGGCTTAAGCGAAGCGGAGGCGCGACGGATTGAGTTGTCGACCGACCGCAGCGGAGCAGTGGCGCCTGCCGGCAATGCGCGGATCAGGGAGTTGGCCCGGGTGTTGCGAGAGCAGGTGGGGGCCTATCGGCAGGCGGATGCAACAACGCGCCGGGAGCTGGAGCTGCCCATGCGACTGCTCTTCCACGATCTGGAACGCTACGCCGAGCAGATGGATGCCGCAGGACAAGAAAGCCTCCGGAGAATCAGTGCCCGGCTGAATGCGCAATTCGCCGCGATGCTGGGGACGTCTGCGGCGCTGCTCGGATTGATGTGCCTCGGGGTGCACCAGGTGGAGCGCCGGCAGCGGCGGACGGAAGTCGATCTGCGACAGAGCGAGGCGCGTCTGCGGACGCTGGGAGACAACATTCCCGGGGGCGCTCTCTATCAACTTCACATGCCGTTGGACGGCCCGAGCCGCTACACCCATGTCAGCGCCGGATTCGAACGCATTTTCGGGATGCCCGTGTGCCGGATTCTCGAAGAACCCGAGGCGTTCTGGGCGCTGGTTGTGGAGGACGACCACCGGCGGTTGGTGGGCGAGGAGCAGCGTTGCGCTCGCGAAGGGGCGGTGTTGGATATCGAGTTTCGCCAGCGCACGATCCGCGGGGAGGTAAAGTGGATTCATGCGCGATCCATGCCGCGGCGACTCGCCGATGGGTCGATCCTTTGGGATGGCGTGGTGGCGGACATCAGTGCGCGGAAAGCGCATGAGGCGGAAATTGAACGCCTGACGCGGCTCTATGCGACACTCAGTCAGATCAACCGAGGCATCGTGCGGGTCAAGACGCGCGTGGACCTCTTCCAGCAGGTCTGTTTTGTCACCGTCAAGCGGGGTGGTTTCAAGGTGGCGTGGGTCGGTTGGCGGGATGCGCAGGGCGAGCCAGTGCGGATCGTCGCTCGTGCGCGCGATGGCACCGGGTCCACGGATTCGGTCTTGGAGGGTTCCGATGACCAGCCCGGGGAGTGCGGGCTGGTGACCCAGTGCCTGCGCAGCGGCAGGCCGTGCGTCGTCCATGATGTCCTTGAAGTACAGGAGCGCGAGCCGTGGCATACGGTGGCGCTGACCCACCAACTGCGCTCGGCGGTCGCATTCCCCATCCGGCTCCAGAACGAGGTTCACGGCGCCTTCGCGGTGTTCGACAGCGTCCCGGGCGCATTTCAGGCCGAGGAGCTGGACCTGCTCAATGAGGCGGCGATGGACATCGAATTCGGTATTCAAAATCTGGAGAACGAGAGCCGGCGTGCGAAGGCGGAAGAGCGGTTGCGGGA
>JADLFD010000210.1 GCA_020845805.1 Verrucomicrobiales bacterium
CTCGGCCTGGACGGAACGCCGAAATGGACCCGGGACCTGGGCCGGATGGACACACTGCACGCGCACGGCGAAGGAAGTTCTCCCGTCGTATTTCGGGATTCGGTGTTCGTGAACTGGGATCACGAGGGTGACTCCTACCTCTATTGTTTCGACAAGCGGACCGGGGCGGAGCGTTGGAAGGTGGCTCGCGACGAGAAGACGTCGTGGTCCACCCCGCTGCTGGTGGAGCACAACGGGAAGTTCCAATTGGTGATCAGTGCCACGAAGAAGATCCGTGCGTACGATCCCGGGACCGGTGCGTTGTTGTGGGAATGCGCGGGGCTCACCGACAACGTGGTTTCCTCACCGGTGGCGGGAAGTGGGGTGGTGATCGCCGGGAACAGTTACTATCGGCAGGCCATGGTCGCGGTGCGACTGGAGGGCGCGAGCGGCGATGTCACGGGGACCGATCGCGTGGCCTGGCAGGTGAATCGCCTGACGCCGTATGTGTCCTCTCCGCTGCTCTACGACGGCACGCTGTACTACCTGCGGCACCTGCAGAACATCCTCTCTCGCGTCGAACCGGTGACCGGGAAGCCCGTGGGCGAACCACTCCGGCTCGACGGCATTCGCGACATGATCTTCTCCTCCCCGGTGGCCGCCGCAGGCCGGATCTATGTCACGGGCCGTGACGGATCCACGGTGGTCCTCCAGCACAATCGGGAGAATCGGGTCCTGGCCGTGAACCGTCTCGACGATGCGTTCAGCGCCTCCGCGGCCCTCGTGGATCGGGAACTGTACCTGCGCGGGGAGAAGTACCTGTACTGCCTGGCCGAGAAAGACGGCGCTTGAGCGGTCGTGAAAGGGCAGCGGCCGGAAGAACACTTGCCGGAGCTGGCTTCCCTACCGGTCCGGTCCCTGGGCCCCGGGAACCGCAGGCAATGGCGTCTCAACGGCCCTCAAGCAGGCGCGTGGCCCAGGCGATGAAGTGCTTCATGTTGGTGCGATCCTCGTGCCCACCGTCATGCTGCCGCCACGCCAATTCCCCCTCCAGGAGCCCCGTGTTCACCGGAGGCATCGGCGCGGTCAGGTAGCCTTCGTCCACTCCCAGGTCGCGGGCGCCGAGCAACCGGAAGACGGGTCCCGCCGCCACGGCGGCCATGAAGCTTCCCTGCTGGTCGAGCCAGTGCGCATCGCCGCGCTCAGGAATGCCATAGCTCAGAAAGGTCGGTCGCGGCGCGCAGAGTGCGATCAGTTGGTGCGCATCGACGGGCAGATCGCCCGCGTTGCGGCTGCCAAATCCCGCCTCGGCCGCACCGTACTTCAGGAAGTTCCCGGCCATCCAATGGTACTCACCGGAACCGGTCAGGTTCTCCACTGCTTCACCGAAATTGCGCCGGAAGAGCTTCGCACCCCCAGCTCCCGAAGAGCCCACCAGGGCAGTCGCAAACCGTGGTTCGAACGCGAGCGTCACCAGCGCGGCCTTGCCGAACCGTGACACGCCTTCGATCCCCACCTTCTTCGCGTTCACTGAGGGATCCGTCTCCAGATAGTCCAAGGCGCGCGCCGCTCCCCAGGCCCAGGCGCGCAGGGCCCCCCAGTCGTCCGGCCGCCGCGCCTGGCCTCGATTGACGAGCCCGATGATGCCGCGCGTGAGTCCCGCGCCGTGGTCCGCCTGGATGCTGCCCGGCTCCAGCGTCGCATATCCCCAGCCGGCTGCGATCAACTGCTCGCTGGAGGGCGGGTCTTTGAATGTCACACCGCCGAATCCGCTGAATCGATTGGTCGGCTCGGGATCCTCCACTCGTCGGGGAAAACCGCCGCCCCCGAACCCACCGAACATGATGAGTACCGGCACCGGCCGCGTGGCCTCCTTCGGGGTGACCAGGGTGAGGCGCAGGTTCACCTCGATCGAGGGACAGGCGCGGTTGTCGACGCGCCCGACCACCACGCGCGCCTGGACGGGCAGTTGGCCCACGACCCGGTCGGTCGCCTGCGTGCGGATCGACCATGCCACCGCGGGGACGTTCGTTGGCACTCGCCCATAAACTTCGCGCTCGAAGAGTTCCACGATCTCTGGTCGTCGCTGTCGCCACCAGTCGTCCGATGACGCGACTTTCCGTCCGTCCGCGAGGGTCAGCACCTCGGGAAGCTGCGGGAACGGGTTCGCTTTTGCGGGATCGTAGTTCGCGCTGTTGGTTGCGCCTTCCCGCCCGCTTGGTCCCGGTCGAAGCCGAGTGATGCCGAGCTGGCGCATCATGTCTAGATGGTCCTGCTGGGCGGTCCACGTCACCGGCTCCGGGGCGGGCGAGGACGGCTGGGCCGCAGCCTGCCCCAGGCCGATCGCCAGCACGAGCACCCACCCGCCGCGGGCGCTTCGCCGGAGAGGGATCAGGGCGCGGAGTGGGAGGGAGAAAGCGTGGCTCATGGTGCAGGGGACGGTGGGGCAGGGGTGCACCGCATTCAGGCGCAGAAGAGCCGGGCCGGCAAACCCCAACCCGCGCCGCCCCGCACACCTGGCGAGTCCAGGCCAGGGCACCTGCGACGCGGCAACCCAGGTCTCCCCGGGAAGGCTCCGTGCGCGGGGCGCGAATGGACCGCTGGGCCGCTCCATGGCCGTCACGCCTCGCTCGGC
>JADLFD010000211.1 GCA_020845805.1 Verrucomicrobiales bacterium
CTGGCTGGCCTTTGCTCTGGTGTGAGCCCTGCCGCGGGAAGTTCGCCCCCCTCCGCTTGGCCAGGCAACCGGCGAGAGCCTTCGGCCCGGGGCACGCCCGAAATCTCGCGTCGCACCACCCCACTCCGTTCACGAAGGGTCGCTAATGCGCTTGATTAATCCGGCCGCGGGCGGTCTTGCTACGTCGAGACCCCCGACCGGCCCTGGCGCAGACCTGGACCCCCGCGCACCGGAACGCCTTCGGAAGCGCGGCTGAACGGGGCGACCTCATGTCCACGGAGTCCTCCATGATTCGTCCCCTCCAGAGCCCCCACCCCTTGCGGGACAACGCCCGCGTCAGTCACGGCGCCCGACACGGGTTCACGCTGATCGAGCTGCTCGTCGTCATCGCCATCATCGCGATCCTGGCCAGCATGCTGCTGCCGGCACTGGCCAAGGCGAAGGAGCGGGCCAAGCGAATCAGCTGCATCTCCAACCTCAAGATGCAGGCGCTGGCCTTTCTCATGTATGCGGATGACTACCGCGACACGTTTCCCACCGCGGACCAGACCACGGCGTGGAAACTCGACGCGCTGTACGTGATGAGCAAGGACCAGGGTCTGACCCTGATCAGCTACGGCCTGGCCGGCGGGGCGGTGCGCGGCAGCGCCACCGAATTCGAACGTGAGATCCGCGAACGCAAAACCCTCCCCACCACCTGGCGTTGCCCCGCCCGACTCGATCCCCCCCGGCTCTTCGATGAAAAGGGGCTGCTGCACGTCGACAATTTCATGATCCTGACCGGGTTGCGCGGGAATGGAGCCAACCCCGACCCGCGCTTCAAAGGCACCAACTCGCCCGCCAAAGCCACCGATCCGTCCGGACCCATCACCGCCGATCACACCCTGGTCTTCCCGGCCCGACGGTCCTGGACCTCCAATCACGGGATCAAGGGTCCGCCGCCGCTGCGCGGGGAAACCGACTGGAGCAATACGCCGGCCGGCATCAACCAAGCCTTCAGTGATGGGCACGCGGAGTGGATGCCCCACACCCGGTTCCTCAAGGCCGGTCCCAACCTTCCCCACGCCAAACCCCTCTGGTCCTCCGGCTGGCCCTGGGACTGGGCCTGGGTGGACCACCGTTGAGTCGCCCCGCCTCCGTCCAACCCTGAGCCTGCCCCCAATCCGCCCCGACCAAGGACCCCTCCTCCCCCGACTCCAAGGACTGTCCCCGGTGTCAGGGTCGAGGGGTCGTGGAACGCCGCCCTCCCCTCCCGACCCCAAGGCCTGTCCCTGGGGTCAAGCACCCCTCTGGTCCTCCGGCTGGCCCTGGGACTGGGCCTGGGTGGACCACCGTTGGGTCGCCCCGCCTCAGTCCAACCCTGAGCCTGCCCCCAATCCGCCCCGACCAAGGACCCCTCTTCCCCCGACTCCAAGGACTGTCCCCGGTGTCAGGGTCGAGGGGTCGTGGAACGCTGGCCTCCCCTCCCGACCCCAAGGCCTGTCCCTGGGGTCAAGCAAGCCGGCTCCAGGCCCCAGAAGCAAAAAGCCGCAGCATCGGCTGCGGCTGGCAGAGCGGGAGATCCCTTGGCTTTCCGGACCTCCGCCGGCTGGACCAATCCTTCAGGACAGCTTCTTCTTGGCGTCCTCAGGCACCTCCACGGTCGTCGCTCCCACATTCGAGATTTCCACCGTGGTGGTGCGATTCACTTCCCGGTCGTTCCCGTTGAAGCTCACGTTGCCCTGCACCTGATAGGTGTACTTCGCCAGGACCCCGTCCTTGACCCAGAACTTCACGCTGCCCTTGGCGTTGCTCACCGTAGGACCTCCCCCCCCCGCTCCCGCGCCACCCCGGCCGCCGAAGGTCATGAGCGTCTTCGCCCCCTCCTCGGTCAGGTCGCTGGAGTACATCCCATCCGCGAGCTTCAGTTCCTTGGCCTTGGCCGCCAAGTCCTCGGCCTCAGCGGCCGGGGCTTTGTAATTCTGCAGCGTGCGCGCCAGGAACCGGCCGCCGCCGCCACCACCACCACCACCACCACCACCCGCCGTGTCACTGGCGAGCGACTCCAGGGTTTGCCATCCCTGGTCGGTCTTCACGGCTCCTTTCGTGCCCTGGAGCACCGCCTCGGTGGTGGTGTCGCCTCGGGTCATCTTGAGGTGGGTGACGCCATCCTTGCTGACCTTGCCTTCAGTGGGGCCCATGCGCCGTGCCCCGCCGCCGCCACCACCCCCTCCACCACCTCCCGCATTTTCCGTTGTGGTCTTCCAGGCATAACCGCCTTGGGAGGCGAGCTTTTTAGCGGCACCGACCACGGCGTCCTTACCGGCCTCCGCGGCCTGGGCCGTGGCAGCGAGAAGGGAGAGAGAGACGATCCAAGCGAGCGTTTTCATGATCATGAGCTGGCTGCGGAATGCTTTGTGCCCAAGCGATAAGGACACGCCAACAAGGCGGGAAACCTTCTTTGGGACTGTGCGCATGGACGCTCCGGACCCGAGGCTGGTTACAGCCGGGTTCGGAGGAATCCCCCTCCAGGACGAGCCGGCGACCGCTCCCGGACGGACCCGGGTTCCTTGACGCACCCCTCGACCCCCGTATTCTCGGCGGCCGCGCCAGTCCGGTCTTGGCCGCGCGCGTCCGACCATTTGATCAAGACCAAGCACGAATCCTGAACCCTGAACATGATCAGCATTTCCGAAATCCAGGCCCGCGAGATCCTCGACTCCCGCGGCAACCCCACGGTTGAAGTCGACGTGATCCTCGTCGACGGCACGATGGGCCGGGCAGCGGTCCCCTCCGGCGCCTCGACCGGCGAGCACGAAGCCCTCGAACTCCGTGACGGCGAGAAGTCCCGCTACCTCGGCAAGGGCGTGAAGAAGGCGGTCCACAACGTGCTCAACAAGATCGCTCCGGAGCTCTACGGCATGGATGCCCTGGACCAGGTGGCGATTGATCGCACGATGATCGATCTGGATGGCACCGAGACCAAGGCCAAGCTGGGCGCGAACGCCATCCTCGCAGTGTCGCTCGCGAACGCGAAGGCCGCTGCTCAGGCACTGGGCCAGCCCCTCTTCAAATACCTGGGCGGCCCCAACGCCAAGGTCCTGCCGGTGCCGATGGCCAACGTCATCAACGGCGGCGCGCATTCCGATGCCCCCATCGATTTCCAGGAGTTCATGGTCATGCCCCATGGCCTGCCCACCTTCAGCGCCGGACTTCAGGCCATCACGGAGATCTTCCACGCGCTCAAGTCCGTGCTGAAGAAAAAGGGTCTCAGCACAGCCGTGGGTGACGAAGGCGGATTCGCGCCCAAGCTCGACAGTGCCGAAGCGGCTCTCGACGCTATCGCGCAGGCCACAAAGGACGCCGGCTACAAGCTGGGCAAGGACATCTTCCTCGCCCTCGATGTCGCCAGCTCCGAGTTCTACAACAAGAACGGCACCTACACGTTCAAGAAGAGCACCGGCAAGACACTCTCCGGCGCCGAGCTCGTCGACTTCTACGTCAAGCTCTGCTCCGACTACCCGATCGTGAGCATCGAGGACGGCTGCGCCGAAGGGGACTGGAAGAGCTGGAAGCTGCTCACCGACAAATTGGGCTCCAAGGTCCAGCTCGTGGGAGACGATCTGTTCGTCACCAACGTGAAGTTCCTGCAGCGCGGCATCGATACCGGCACCGCCAACTCCATCCTCGTCAAGGTCAACCAGATCGGTTCCCTGACCGAGACCCTGGATGCCGTGCAGCTCGCCCAATTCCACGGGTACAAGGCGGTGCTCAGCCATCGCTCCGGCGAGACCGAGGACGCCACCATCGCCGACATCGCGGTGGCGACCAACTGCGGCCAGATCAAGACCGGCTCGCTGAGCCGCAGCGATCGGCTGGCCAAGTACAACCAGCTCCTGCGCATCGAGCAGGTCCTCGGCGCGGGCGCGGTCTATGCCGGCCGTAGCGCGCTCCCGAAGGGACGCTAGTCCTTCGCCTTCAACTCCCAGGGGCCAACGCCCCTCCTCAAGTTCAGCCGCCGTCGCGAATCCTTCGCCACGGCGGCTTTTCCGTGGTTCGACCCCCACCCTGTGCCGCGCTACGGTGAGGACGTGCGCGTGCTGATCGCTGGATGCGGCTACGTCGGAACCACCCTCGGCCTCAACCTCCTCGCCGCAGGTCATACCGTCGCTGCCCTGCGCCGCTCGGAAGCGTCATTGGCCGCCCTCGGTGCGCTCGGTTTCGAACCGATCTGTGCCGACCTGACCCAGCCCGCATCGCTCCGCAATGTTCGCGCCGATTGGGATTGGGTCGTGCAATGCACGGCCCCCGCACACCCGGACGTCGATACTTACGAGACCGCGTATCTCGAAAGCGCGCGAACGCTGCTCGCCTGGGTGGATCGGGTCGCCTTGCGCGCCTTTCTCTTCACCAGCAGCACCTCCGTCTACGGTCAGGAGGACGGATCGTGGATCACGGAGTCGTCGCCCGCGGAGCCGTCTTCCGCCACAGCGCGCGTCCTGGTCCGTGCGGAACACGAGGTCCTCGCCGCGTCGTCTTCCGGACTCCCCACGCGCATTCTCCGCGTGGCGGGCATCTACGGTCCGGACCGGAACCGCATTGCGGCGCTCCGGCGGGGGGAGGGGATCCCGGGGGATCGCCGCCATTACGTGAACATGATCCATCGCGACGATGTGGCCTCGGCAATGGTGCGGGTGTTGGAACGCGGAGCGAGTGGCGGGATCTACCATGCCTCCGATGGCACGCCCGTCCTGCGCGGTGAGTTTCTCGCGTGGTTGGCCCACCAACTGGGAATCGAACCGCCTCCCGCGGTCGCGTTCCGCACCACCGCCGGCGCCCGAATGGGGGGACACAAGCGCCTCTGTATCGACCGGTTGAGACACGAGCTGGGTTGGGAGCCACGTTTCCCAAGCTTCCGTGAAGGCTACGCCGCGCTGCTCCACGCCGCGTAACCAGATTGAAAACCGGGCTCGATTCCGGGTTACCTCACGCGTTGTCCGTGAACAAAACCGAGATCCTCCAGGAAATCATCGCCCGGCTCACCGCCGGCGCGGAGCTCTACCAGCGCGCCGCCCGCGCCGCCCAATTCGAGGCCACCGACGAGCAGAGCAAGGCCGAGAACAAGTACGACACTCGCGGGCTCGAGGCGTCCTACCTTGCCCGGGGACAATCGCGACAGGCCGCGGAAACCGAGCAAGCCCTCCAGGACTTCCGCGCCCTGGCCGGTCGCACGTTCGCGCCCGATTCCGCCATCGAACTGGGTGCCCTCGTGGAACTCAAGGGACGCCGCGATCGCATGCTCCTCTATGTCGGCCCCAGCATGGGTGGAACCGAAGTCCTCGTGGACGGTGAGGAAATCACGGTGATCACGCCCCACTCACCGCTCGGACAACAACTCGTCGGCACCAAGACCGGCGCCAAGATCAAGCTGCCTTCCGGCGAGGAACGCCGCGTGGGAAGTGTTCAGTAACTCATCCTGGGCGGACGACCCCGCCTCGCGCAGGCCGTGGTCTCGCCCTCACCAAACACGGTTCCCGCTTGTCATTGGGCGCGCTTTTCTTCGGAGTCGCGCGCATGCCCGACTGGCTCGCGGTTGTCATCCTGGGAATCATCGAAGGCGTCACCGAGTTCCTGCCCATCTCCTCCACCGGCCACCTGCTCCTGGCCGAGCACTGGCTGCCCATCCGCTCCGAGTTCATCAAGTCCGACCTGTTCACGGTGGTGATCCAACCCGGCGCGGTCGCCGCCGTGGTCCTGCTCTTTTGGAAACGCCTGTTGACCCTCGTGCTGGGCTTCCGCGAACCGGCGCACCGCGATTACCTGCTCAAGCTGGGGACCGCCTTCTTCATCACCGGAGTGGGGGGACTGGCGATCAAGAAGTTTGGATTCGAACTGCCCGATCACGTGACGCCCATCGCACTGGCCACCTTGGTCGGAGGCGTGCTCTTCGTCGCCGTCGAGGCGTGGTTGAAATCGAAGCCCACCACGGTTGATGTCACCTGGACCATCGCCATCGCCATGGGCGTCGGTCAGCTGCTGGCCGCGGTGTTTCCCGGCCTTTCGCGATCGGGGTCCACGATCCTCATCGCCCTGGCCCTCGGCTTGGCGCGGCCGCAAGCCGCGGAGTTCTCGTTCCTCCTCGGCGTCCCAACCCTCCTGGCCGCCGCCGCCAAGGAAACGCTCGACGCCATCAAGGACCCGCCTCCGTTTCCGATCGACTGGGGCATGATTGCCCTGGGTGCCCTGGTGTCCGCCATCACCGCCTTTATCGCCGTCCGGTGGCTCCTCAAATTCGTTCAGACCCACACGTTCACCGGGTTCGGCATCTATCGCATCCTCTTGGGCGGACTGCTCCTTCTGCTGGCCTAGCCAGCGAGTGGCCGCGCCGCAGGGGACCCTGGCTCCGGTCTCGAACCCAATCTCCCGCTTCGGTCCGTCCCCACCACCGCGGTTGGTGCCCCACCTCCGGAATGGCGGATCCTGGGGTCCATGGCGGGACACGAAGTCTTTGCCTGGCGCAGGGGGAACGTCAGGATCCGGCCATGGGTTTCGCGGACAAACTGCTTTCGTTGGGTTCCCTGCCCGCCTGGCGCGCCGAACAGCGGCGCCTCGGTCGGCGGGTAGTGGTCACCAACGGTTGCTTCGACCTCCTGCACCTCGGCCATGCGACCTATCTGGAAGCCGCGAAGGCCCAGGGGGATCTCCTGTTGGTGGGCGTCAACAGCGATGCCTCGGTGCGCGCGCTCAAGGGTCCGTCGCGTCCAATCAATCGGGAAGCCGACCGTGCCGCGTTGATCGCCGCCCTGGGCAGTGTGGACGCCGTGTGCCTGTTCGAAGAACCCAGCGCACTGGCATTCCTGCGCGTCGCGGAACCCGACGTGTGGGCCAAGGGGGCGGATTACTCCCTGGAAACGCTGAACCAGGAGGAACGCCGCGCGGTGGAGTCCCTGGGAGGCAGAATCGCGTTCCTGACCCTCGTGCCCGGAAAGTCCACGACCGGAACGCTTCGTGCCATCGAAGGAATCGAGGGGTCCGCAATGGTCCGCACGCCGCGCGAAACCTAGGGAAAGCCGGAAAAAAACCGCGGAAGAAGAGAATGGTCGGGGCGGTGAGATTCGAACTCACGACCTCTTGTACCCGAAACAAGCGCGCTACCAGGCTACGCTACGCCCCGAACCGGGGACAAAATGTCGACCGCCGACCCCGTTGGCAACGTGATTCTTCCGGTAGTTTTGCGCGGGACCGAATAGCTGAGCCCACCGGAAGGGCAGTGGGCGCCCCTTCCGAAGCGGATCCGTCAGGGTTCGGATCCGCCTTGAACTGGGCGCCTCGCGACCTTGCCTTACTCCGCCGGCGGGGGTGCGGGCTTCGAGCGGTCCGGATCGGTCCCCACCTGCTTCAGGGCTTCGCCGTTGAGCAAATTGATCATGTCGTCCACGGCCTGGTAGACCTTCAGATCGGCCCGATCTCCGTCCTCCGACATGATGAGCTGGATCGTGGCGCCGACGTTGATCATGGCGTTCTTTTGCTCGTCGTTGAGTTTGTCCACCGACTTGGCGAGGTTCGCCAGAGCGGTGGCGCCATCGAAGTACTTGCCGCCCTTGAGCGCCTTGACCGCCTCATCCGCCGGCCCTTTCAGGGAGGCGTCCGCCGACGCGAATGTCTTTTCCAGTTCCGCGGTGTCCATCTTGGTCGACGATCCGCCACCGCCGCACCCGGTCAGGAGCAGCATCAGGGACGCGAGAGCGGAGACAACGAGGGTGGTGATTGGGGTTTTCATGGCGCTTTCCCGGGAACGGGTGCGTGGTCAACTTGCGGCTCGGGCGTGGCCGCGATAAAGCCAAAAGTGGCGTTCCTCCCGGCTTGGCACTTCGCCCCACACGGCTTTACGGGGGTCGCTCGAAGCTTCCACGCTCGCGACAACAGGTTCACCATCCCTTTGAGCTGCTACCATGTTCCGAATTGTTGAGGCCCGCTTTCTGGCTCCGGAGGTCAAACTCTTCCGCATCGAGGCCCCGCGCATCGCGCGCAAGCGGTTGCCCGGCCAGTTCGTCATTCTCCGTGTCCATGATCATGGCGAGCGCATCCCCCTGACGCTCGCTGATTCCGATCCGGCGGCCGGCACCATCACCCTGGTGGTGCAAGGTGTGGGCCGCTCCACCCGCCTGCTGAATGCGCTGGAAGCCGGTGATACCATCCCGGATGTCGTGGGTCCGCTCGGCAAACCGTCGGTGATCGAGAAGGTCAAAACTGTAGTGGTGATCGGCGGCGGCCTCGGTACCGCCATCGCCTATCCCACCGCCAAAGCCTTTCATGAAGCCGGCAGCCATGTGATCTCCATCATCGGTGGCCGCTCGCGCGCCTACGTCATCCTCGAGGACGAGGTCCGCGCCGTCAGCGACCGCGTCATCGTCACCACCGATGACGGCTCCGCCGGCGCCAAAGGGTTCGTCACCGAACGTCTGGCGGAAGTCATTCAGTCCGATCCCCGTCCCGACCTCGTCCTCGCCATCGGACCCATCCCCATGATGCGGGCCGTGGCCGAGGTGACACGTCCGGTGGGAATCGCCACCGTGGTCAGCCTCAACCCGATCATGGTCGATGGCACCGGCATGTGCGGCGGATGCCGCGTCATCGTGGACGGCAAACCCCGGTTTGCCTGCGTGGACGGCCCGGAATTCGACGCGCACCAGGTGGACTTCCAAATCCTGACCCAGCGCAACGCCATGTATCGCGCCCAGGAGAAAACCGCCCTCGAATCTCCGCCGCCCGCCGCGGCTTCCACCGCAGAAGTTCCGGCCGGGAGCCCCGGAGAACCCCACGATTGTCGCATGGTGCGCGCCATTCCCGAGCTGGACGGCGTGTGGCGCACGTGCCCCACGCCTCCGACTGCCCCCGTCTCCGGTTCCTGATCCGCACCGCCATCCCGACGACCACGTTCACGCCCATGTCCCATCCTCTGTCGCCCAAGGACCGCATGAAGATCCCCCGGCAGCCCATGCCGGAGGAGCCACCCTGCGAACGGGCGCATCATTTTCTGGAAGTGAACCGCGGTCTCGACGCCGCCGTCGCCCAGCGCGAGGCCCTGCGCTGCCTCGAATGCAAATCCCCTCGCTGCGTGTCCTCCTGTCCCGTGGGCGTCAAAGTCCGCGAATTCGTGGGACTGGTGGTCGCGGGCGATTACCTCGGCGCCGCCGCGAAGATTCGTGAGGACAACGTCCTCCCCGCCGTCACCGGACGGGTGTGCCCGCAGGAAACGCAGTGCGAAGGGGCCTGCATCCTGGGTAACAAAGGCGAATCTCTCGCCATCGGGTACCTCGAACGTTTCGTCGCCGACTACGAGATTCGCACCGGACAGACCGGACTTCCGGCGCGTGCCCCGCTGACCGGCAAACGCGTGGCCATCGTCGGCAGCGGCCCGGCCGGATTGAGCTGCGCGGGTGACCTGGCCCAGCACGGTCATGAAGTCACGGTTCTGGAAGCGCTGCACGAGATCGGCGGCGTGCTCGTTTACGGCATCCCGGAGTTCCGGCTGCCCAAGGATATCGTGCGCGGCGAGGTCGCCAACCTGGAGCGACTCGGCGTCTCCTTCCGCACCAACGTGGTGGTCGGCCCCTCCGTGACTCTCGATGAGCTGATGAAGGAGGAAGGCTACGACGCCGTGTTCGTGGCCACCGGCGCCGGGCTCCCGATCTTCCTCAACCTTCCCGGCGAACACCTTTGCGGCGTCTACTCGGCCAACGAGTTCCTCACTCGCATCAATCTGATGAAGGCCCACGAGTTCCCGGCCTACGACAGCCCGGTGTACGATTGCCGCGATCGTGATGTGATGGTCTTCGGAGGCGGCAACACCGCCATGGACGCGGTCCGGATGGCCCGTCGGCTCGGCGCGCGCACCGCCCGCATCGTCTACCGTCGGTCCGCCGAGGAAATGCCCGCGCGCGCCGAAGAAGCCAAGCACGCGCACGAGGAAGGCATCGAGTTCCTCTACCTTACCGCACCCCTGGAATTCGTGGGCGACGCCCAGGGCCGCCTGACCTCCGTCAAACTGCAGCGCATGGAACTCGGTGCACCGGACGCCTCGGGCCGGCGCAGCCCGGTCCCGATCCCGGGCTCCGAGCACGAGCTGCCACTGCAGGTTGCCATCATCGCCATCGGCAACCGCGGAAATCCGCTCGTGCCCGGATCGACCCCCGACCTGCGCACCACCCGGCACGGTTACATCATCGCGGATCCCGAATCGCTCAAGACCAGCAAGCGCGGGGTGTTTGCGGGAGGCGACATCGTCACCGGCGGAGCCACGGTGATCCTGGCCATGGGCGCCGGGCGCAAGGCTGCGCGCGCCATCCACGAGTTTCTGGTGTCCGGCTCCTGGTGAACCGAGCTCGCCCCCGACCCCTGCCCGGTCTCCGTCCGCGCGGTGCCCAATTCGCGGCTTGGACCCGTTGCTCTCCTTCGCCGTGCGCCCCGCGGGTCCGGGTTCTTCGTGCAATTGCCATTGCTCGTGCCGCGATGGTGCCCTGAAATGCCGGCACCGGCATGCCCTACTCCCGCGTCGTCGCCGATTCCTCCAGTCATCCGCTGGTCCCGACCGCCGTCCTCGCCGGGCTTCTTGGTCGAGGGTCTTCGCGACTTTCCGGACCGGCCACTGCAGAGGACGCCGAAGCCATCAATCGCGA
>JADLFD010000212.1 GCA_020845805.1 Verrucomicrobiales bacterium
GCGTTGCCCCAGGCTGGGATGGGATGCGCCGTTGGCGCGGAAGATGGGGGACGTTGGTTTCCGAGCCAGACCCCATTTGGTCAACACGCCCCCGGGACCTGACCCCAAAGGCGCGGCGTCTCTTTCGCCTTACGGATCGCTACGACGGTTGCGTTGCGAGGTGGATCCCAAGGGCCAAGGGCCCGCACGAATGCAGCCTGGGGAATCGCCCCCGCGCTGCCCCAGGCTGGGATGGGATGCGCCGTTGGCGCGGAGGATGGGGGACGGAAAGGCGGCACCCGAGGGGATGCCAATGGGAATAGCGGGGGACCCCATTGGCAACGCGACAAGCGTTACCTGAATGATCTCGGGCTCCACGCGGCGAGCGGGAATCACCGACTGACCAAGGCCCTGGCGGCCTTATTCGGACTCAGATGAACGTCAGGTTGTGACCCCGTGGCGCGCCGCCTCGATCGTGGCGATGTCGATCTTCCCCATTCCCATCATGGCTTCGAAGACGCGCTTCGCCTCGGCACCGCCCGCCGCCATCGCACGAGTCAGGGCGCGGGGGGTGATCTGCCAGGACAAGCCCCAGCGATCCTTGCACCAACCGCACGCGCTCTCCTGTCCGCCGTTGCCAACGATCGCGTTCCAGTAGCGGTCCGTCTCCTCCTGGGTGTCGGTGGCGACCTGAAACGAGAAGGCCTCACTATGCGGAAAACCCGGACCGCCGTTGAGGCCGAGGCAGGGGATTCCGAGCACGCTGAACTCCACCACGAGCACATCCCCGGCCTTGCCCGAGGGATAATCACTCGGCGCATGATGCACCTCGGTCACCCGGCTGTCCGGGAATACCGAGGCATAGAAACGCGCGGCCTCGAGCGCATCGCGGTTGAACCAGAGACAGATGAGGTTTTTGGGAGTGGGAGTGCTCATGGCGCCTGACAATAAACAGATTGGGGAGATGGTTGTGAACAGCTGGGACCCGGTCCGGCGCTTCCGTTGAGGGCGCGAGCCGATCCGGCCCAACCGACCCCGAACAAGACTCTGGCGCACAGGACGAAACCCGAGCCGTCACTTCTGAAGACGAACGGCGGATGCTGAAAAGGACAAGCCTCTCTCAAACTTGAAGGCCGCGGGGGCAAACCGCAGATCTCCCCCCGATGAATGGGCGTGCCGCGGGTCAGTTGCGGAGTTGTCCCTTGACGGGATAGTGCGGACGTGGGGTTGGGTGACTGCCGTCCAACCGGAAACCACGACGGCTCGATGTCACCCCATCCTCATGACGCTGCTTTCCTCGCCGATTCTGTGTTGAGCCTTCGTCATTCGCTGCGCAACGCCACCATCGGATCTGAGCGCGAAGCGCGACGTGCGGGCAGCCAGCAGGCAAACAGCGCCACGCCGAGCAGAACCATGGAGACTCCGGCGAACGTCGTCGGATCGGTGGGTTTCACCTCATACAGCATTCGGGTCAGCACGCGCGTCAGCCCGATCGAGCCGACGAGACCGACCACGAGGCCGACTGTGGCCAGCCTCATACCCTGGCCCACGATGAGCGCGAGCACGTCCCGACGGTTCGCCCCCAGCGCCATGCGGATGCCAAGTTCGCGGGTGCGCTGGGTGACGGCATAGGCAATGACGCCGTAGAGACCAATCGCAGCCAGCAGCAGCGCGACCCCGGAGAATCCCGCCAGCAACACCAATACGAAACGCTCTTGCGCCAGTGAACTGGCGATCGCGTCCTCCATGGTGCGGATGTTGGCCACGGGTTGGTTGGAATCGATCTCGAGCACTGCCTCCCGCACCGCCTCCGCCATGGCCAGAGGGGCGCCGGTGGTGCGAACCAGCAGGTTTCCATGGGCCAGGAAGCTGAAAGCCTGCGGCCGATACACACACGGCCGAGCTTCTCGTCCGAGGCCATGCTGGCGAACGTCGCCGACCACCCCGATGATCTCCCAACCCTCGTCGATCCTGCCGGTGGCCACGTCCAGGTGGATGAGCTGCCCGATCGGATCCTGGGCTGGGAAGTGACGGCGGGCCAGGGCTTCGTTGACGAGGATTACCCGTGGCGAACCGGCCCTGTCTTCCCAGGTAAAGGCACGACCCTTCAGCAACGGGATTCCCACCGCCCGAAAATAGTCCGGCGTGCAAAAATCGAAGTCGACGCCATGCCCCGCCGGCGGCGCATCCGATCGACCGGCGATGCTGAAGGTGGTGTCCATGGACCCTCCGTTGACGGGCCGCTTCCCGACTACTCCGGCGGACACGACGCCCGGGAGGGCTTGGATCCGGTCTAGCGTCCGCTCGAAGAAGTCCGTCCGGCGCGCGGCGTCCGGATATCGCTTTTCCGGCAGCGTCACCTGCATGGCCAGGACGTTGCGGGGATCAATGCCTGGCGGCACATGGGAGAGGCGGACGAAGCTGTTGAGCAGCAGACCGGCGCCGACCAGCAGGACGAGCGAAAGCGCTACTTCGGCGACGATCAATCCGTTGCGCACACGGTTCTGTGGGCCGCTTCCGGAGCTGCGGGCGCCCTCCTTGAGCATGTCATTCAGATTGACCCGTGCGCTCTGAAGGGCGGGCACGAGCCCGAACACTACCCCGGAGAACAACGAGACCATCACGGCGAATCCCAACACCCGCAGGTCCAGGCTGAGTTCCCCCGTGCGAGGCAGGTTGGCGGCATTCAGGTGCTTGATCGCACCGACGCCCCAGAATGCCAACAGCAGTCCGAGCGAGGCGCCCGCCAGCGACAGCAGCATGCTTTCCGTCAGCAGCTGCCGGACGATTCGCCACCGGCCCGCACCCAGAGCGGTCCGCAAGGCCATCTCCTTCTGGCGCCCGGACGATTTGGCCAGGAGCAGGTTCGCCACATTGCTGCAGGCGATCAGGAGTACGCAACCGACCGCACCGAACAGGATCAGCAGGGTGGGCCTGGTCTCCCCCGTGAGTTGCTCGTGCAACGGCACCAGGGTTACCCCCCAGCCCTGCTTCCAAGCCGGATACAGTGGGCGGAGCTGTGCCGCCACCGCCGACATTTCAGCGCCGGCACGTTCGAGTGTCTCGCCGGGTTTCAGACGGCCGAAGACCTGAAGCCAGTGGGAGCCGCGCTCATCCTTGGCGCTGGGAAGGATTGCCATCGGGACGACAAATTCCGTCGGCCCCCAAGGCAGAGCCGTCGGGGCGAGGACGCCAATCACCGTGTGGCTTTGGTGATCGAGCTGAATCGTGCGTCCCACCACCGATGGATCCCCGCCAAAACGCCGCTGCCAGAATCCATGGCTCAGCACGATCACTTGGTCCTTGCCCGGCTGATCCTCGTCCGGCGCGAAAATGCGTCCCAGCAACGGACGCACCCTCAGGATCGTGAGTCCGGCGGCGGACATGCCGACCCCGCTGATGCGCTCCGGCTTTCCTTCACCGGTGAGGTTCAGCTCCCGGCCGTCCAGGAGTGACAGGTTTTCAAAGACGGTGCTGTGCTCCTTCCAGTCAAGAAACGCGCCGGGAGATGCCCAATTTCGCTGGCCAGGGCCGGGGGCCTCCCAAACCTGCACCAGTTGCCCTGGTTCGTCGTAAGGCAGCGGCTTCAGCAACACCGAGTTGACGATGCTGAACATGGCCGTGTTGGCCCCGATGCCCAAGGCGAGGGTGAGCACGGCCACGGCGGTAAAGCCGGGATGCTTTCGCATCTGGCGGAGGGCGAGTTTCAGATCGCTCAACATGCGGTTATTGGGGGCTGGGACGTCGGGGGTTCAGGGTGAATGAACCGGAACCTCATAGCACCTGGAATGCCAGGCCCTGCACGGGGCACCCACCCGTCGATTGGAGCGGTTCTGAGGTTGGGTTGAAGGCGGTAGTCGTCCATTCGCGGGACAGGGGCTTCCCGGACCTGGGATCTGGACTTCCGCTGCGCGGAGCGCGTCACCTTCGAAAACGGGCGCCACAAGTCCTCCGAGTTGACCACGACGCCTGCGCGTTCCCGCCGCGGTGCACACGGTCTTCGATGACAACTCGGCGGGGCGCACGGCTGTCACGACGCCCACGGCATCGCCATCCATCGATGGAGGAACGTCCGCGCCATGATAGCGGGACGGCCGGGAAAGTAGCGGTGCGAAGGATGAGTAGTTTGCGGCCTGATGGAGGCGGGAGCAGTCGGTGATTGACCGCACGGCCGCACCGATTTTGTGTCTTGGGAACCCAAACATGTTCTCTTCCCGAGGCTCCCTCGCGTGGCGGCGACCGCGCGTATTCCCGCACGAACAATCCCATCGCATCGCCGGCGCCGGCCTTCTTCTGGCGGCAGTCTTGATGTCCGGTCATTCGGTGGAGGCGCAGTGGCAGATTGCGAATCCAAGTCCGGGCCTGACCTTCACGCGTTTGGTGGTGGGCGGGGACGGCCAGGTGGCGGGGGCTGTGGTCGAAGGGTACGGCCTCATGGCCAGTCCTAGCGGCACCAATGCCTGGCGCTCGCAGAATCTTCCGCAGTCGTCGACCGTTGATGACCGCGTGCAGGACCTTCACTGGGCCCATGGCCGCTGGGTGGCGGCTTCGCCGAACTATCTGCATTCCAGCGCGGACCTGGTGAACTGGACTTCGAGTCCGCAATCCGGCGCGAATCCGCAGGTGTTGGTGTGGAATGGCGCGAAGTACTGGGCCTTCGGTCCGGGCGGGAAGGCCTTCAGTTCCGCCGACGCCGCAGCGTGGTCGGCGGAGGCGGCCCACAACCTGCCATTGGGACAGTTGCTCGACGCGGCATGGTTCCAGGATCGCTATGTCGTGTGTGGCATTGGCGGGATTGCGAGTTCCGCCGACGGAGCGGCCTGGACGCGCCATGTTTCGGCGCCCGCGTATGTCGTGGGGGATATGGATGCCGGCGGTGGGGTCCTGATGGCCACGGGCAATGCGCAGGGCGCCATGACCACCAATCTGTTCCGATCCACGGACGGCGTGCAATGGACGCCGGTCGCCGTGCCACCCTCGCCGGGCGGCTATCCCTCCATCGTCCATGGTGACGGCAGGTGGCTGCTCCTCAGCTACAGCGGGAACATTTACAGCTCCGACGATGCGGGCCTGACCTGGCAGTTCACCGGCGGCGTCCGCGGCGAGACCCGTTTCTATCGGGCCCTCGGATACCGAGCGTCGGACCGGCGTTTCTTCCTCGGCGGGGTGAATGGCGGCATCTTTTCGAGCACGGACGGTGGGGCGCGCTGGACGAACCACCAGGAGGGATCGAAAGGCGATGTGACCATGGTGGCGTACGGCGGCGGCCGGTTGGTGGCCACGGGCGCGGACGGCGCCATCTTCACCAGCGCCGATGGCACCCGCTGGTCCTCGAACTATAGCGGCGCGGACGATCGGCCGGTTTCGCTGCGCTACTTGAACGGTGCGTTCCTGTCTTATTCGCTCTCTCCCCCGAGCACCGTGCGCTCCACGGATGGCGTGAACTTCACCCGCACCACGGGCGGCCCCCCGATCCGCGACGTGCTGTGGGATGGCACCCGGTACGTGGGTTACGACAACGCGCAGAACCTGTATTCGTCCTCGGACGGCGTGGACTGGGTGGCGATCCCGGACGCGCGCCATCCCTCCGGGCGCACCACCACGGTGGGCATCGGCTCCTTCGCGCACCTGGACGGCCGGTACCTGATCTTCTCGCAGGGTTTCGCGGGCGAAACGCGCTTCTTCTCCTCGTCCGATCTGGTGACCTGGACCACCAATATCCTCAGCGGTATCCCGAACAATGACTACAGCGACTTCGTGCGCTTGAACGGCAAGTACTACCTCAGCGCGCAGTCGGCGATGTTCACGTCTTCGGACGGGGTGAACTGGACGGGGATCAACTACACCTTGCAGGTCAGCAGCCTGCCGCAGCCCGCGGGGGCCACTTTGTTTGAACGCGGGGGTCGGTTGTACACGCTCCAGTATCTGCCGGGCGTGCCCTCGTTCGGACAACGATTGATCGTGTCGGACGACGGGGCCAACTGGAGCCTGGTCACCAACAGCTTTCCGGCGCCGTTCTTCCCGCAGTCCAAGAACCGTCTGATCGACACGGGTACGCGCCTGATCGCCGCGTACTTTGCGGGCGGTCTGTTCGCGTATGACGACATCGTCCTCAGCGGCGGGGGATCCACGGGCGGCAAGACGCCGTTCGAGGAGTGGGCCGTCACGCAGGGGTTGCCCGCCGGGAAGACGGGTCCGCTGGACGACCCGGATGGCGATGGCGTGGTCAATGGCGCGGAGTTCGCTTTCGGCACCGAAGCGGGTACCGCCGGGTCATTCCCGGCCCGCACTGCGACCCCCTACGTCGAGGGTGGCCAGAGCTATCCGTCGGTCACCCTGACGCGCCGCAAGGCTTTGGGAACCCTGCGGGTCACGGTGGACGCCGCGTCGAGCGTCGGGTTTGCCGGCCTGCTGCCCGTGGTGGAACTGCCGGCAGTGGATCTCGGCGGCGGTCTCGAACGCGTCACCTTCCGCACGGCGGAATCGGCGCGTCCCTCAGGCGAGTGGTTCTTCCGCATTCGCGTCGACACCCCCTAGTCAGCGGGCCGGGGAGGTAGGAAGCGGTCTGGCCGACGTCTCACGCGCTCAACAGGCAGCGCAGTACCGCGCATGGTGCATCGCGCGGAGGGAGGGCGTTGCCTGCGTCACCGCAGCAAGTCCAAGGTGAGGAGCTGGGCGACAACGCCTGCTTCCCGTTTCGCCGCCTTCCGGGCGAAAACGCGGTTCCGCCACTTTCTTTTCGGTTTTCACATTCGGGCGGCAGGTATTGGGTGAATGGGCGCCTTGCGCCCCCGGATGGAACCCAACGATCCAGAACTGCTGCGACGCTACGTCCGAAACCAGGACGAGGACGCCTTTAGCCTGCTGGTGCGGCGTCACATCGACCTCGTGTACGCGACCGCCGTGCGATCCCTGGGCGGATCGAACGCGGCGTCCGATGTGACCCAGGAGGTGTTCCTGTCGCTGGCGCGCAAGGCGGCCTGGCTCGGCGCCGAGGGCAGCCTGGCCGGGTGGCTGCACCGCGCCGCCGTGCTCGCCGCGCGACAGCGAGTGCGCACCGAGGCGCGCCGAATGCGTCGAGACCATGTTGCCGCCCTCGCCCATGCCATGGATTCCCTTGAACCTGAATCCCTCCCGCTCAACCAGGATCTGGACGAGGCGTTGCTGGAACTTAACGACGGTGATCGTCGGATCCTGGTGCTCCGATTCCTCGAACAGCGAAGTTTGCGAGAGGTCGGGGCATGCCTGCGCATCGGCGAAGACGCAGCGCAAAAGCGCGTCGCCAAGGCCCTGGCAAACCTGAGTCACCGACTGGCGCGACGCGGTTATGCCGCGGCGACCGCCGCCGGGTTGGCGGGTTCGATCCAGGCGGCGGTGATTCCGGCTCCACCCGGCCTCGCCGCGGCGGTGGCGAGTCACACCTTCCACGCCGCTGCCGCATCCGCCGGAGGTTTGTCGTGGACGCTCGCCGCCTCCCTCATCACCCCGCTTATGGCACTGACTCATGTTCAAACGGCCGCCCTCTGTCTGGTGACGGCGGCGCTCCCACTCGGTTACCAGTGGCATGCCCGGACTACGGTGCGAGCCGAGCAGCAGCAGCTCCAGGCCAACTTCCACCAGGCCCGTACCGGTCTCTACGAAGAGAAATTCCGACGTGCCCACCAGCAACGCCGGGTCGAATCCGCCGACCGCAGCCTGCAATGGGCCAGAAAGGATCTGGCCCTGCGGGACGAAGCCATGACCACGGACACCTCAACTCAGGTGGCGGCGACGCGCTACGCTTGGCTGGATCAATCTCCCTACGTGCGTGTTCCCAAGACGGTGCTGGAGGAGGTCCATTTTCTCGCGTCCACCGAGGGCCGCGACCACGGCATGCCTGCCGCCGCCGATCCGGTGTCCGCTGAGGGCACGGTTTCGGAATCGCTGGCCGACACGCTGGACCTCACCGACGCCGACCGCGCCGCCGTGCGGGAGAGCTTCGCGGCGATGAGCAGCCAGTTCAGGCAGCTCGAGGCGGAACATGTTCGTGTCGTGACGGAAGGACCGCCGCGTGAGTTCAACGTCGGGAATCTGGACTCAGCCACGGTGATCCTGGGTGCGTTCCCCGAAGCGGGCAGCCAGCTCGCGTCTGATCTCCAGGCGCAGATCACGCGCGTGCTGGGTGAAGACAAAGCCGCGGTATTGTGGGCGCAGTCGAAGGAGGTCATTCGGTCCACGTTCCGCGAGTTCGGGGCCCTGGAGGAGGTTCATACCCTGGCGCGCGACGACCGCGGTGGGTTCTCGATGTGGAATGGACTACGGCACCCGCGGGAAGCGCGGTTTGAATCGTGGGGTAACAGTTCGGGTCACGTCGACCTCGGTGCCTATTCCGAACCGGTACGCTCCCACTTCCAGCGCTGGCTCGAGAAGCTCCCCAGCCCCGCGCCTGTTTCCCCTCCCAGTCCCCAACCTTGAACACTATGAGCCGACTCATCCTTGCCCTTGGAATCCTCGTCCCTGGCGTCGTCCTGTATCTCACGGGAATGTCACGTCTGTCGGCCGAGCGAGCCGACCTGGCGCGGCAGAGGGCCCGCCTCGACGAGTTTGCGCACGAACGCGCGTCGGCCCGGGAAGCCTCCACGGCGACGGCACAAACGCTGACCAACCGGCTGCTCGAGTTGGAGGCGGTGCGACAGTCAATGGTTCTCCCAGCGGAGTTTACCACCGTTCCACCGCCGGCGGCGGACGCGGCGCCCACCGGGGAACCGTGGCGTTCGGAGACGCCCTACGTGGATCTCGATAAGCGATACCTGAAAGACCTCGGGTTCCAGGCGTTGAGCGGAGATCACCGATTGACCGACGCCGCAGCGGCCTTGTTCGGACTCAGCCCCGTGGAGCGGGCGGGAGTGAATGAAGCCCTGCGCGAATTCCGCACGCGGCTGGAAGCGTTGCAACTGGAGAAGGCCGCGCCGCTGCCGGGGTTGGCCGAGCGCCAGACCGACGATCACCACGAAGTGGGATTTGCCGTGCCCAGTTTGAAGGAGGAGTCCCGGGTACTGCGGGAGGAGGCCCTGGCGTCAATCCGAAGTCAGGTGGGAGAACAGCGCGCTGGAATGCTCGCCGGGAAGATCACTGAAGCACTGCAGTTCGACACCAATCCGATGGACATGGAGAACCTGGTGATCGTTTTCAGTGCGGACCGCCTGCCGGATGGCTCCATCAACCACCGGCTGACGTTCACCGATCCCGAGCGACCGGGGAACCGCTATTCACTGAATGTTCCCTTTGATCTGGGAAGCAATCAGGGGGCGACTTCGGACGACGGATGGATGGTTGCAGGAGTGGGATTTCCGCTCGCGCCAAACTCGCCGATGTGGGGTTACCGCCACCTCTTCGGTGACCAGCCGTTGATGACTGGCCGGTGAGGGAAGGGGAGCACGGTGGCCACGAGATCCGAGATTGGGTGCCGTGCCAGGGCCAAGGGCCCGCACGAATCCAGCCTGGGGCATCGCCCCAGCGTTGCCCCAGGCTGGGATGGGATGCGCCGTTGGCGCGGAAGATGGGTGACGGAAATGCGGCACCGGAGGTGATGCTAGTGGGAACGATGGGTGACGTTGTTTCCCGAGCCAGACCCCATTTGGGCAACACGCCCCCGGGACCTGACCCGATCGGCGCGGCGTCGACTTCGCATAGCGGACCGTTACGACGGTCGCGTTGCGTGGTGGATCTCAGGGCCAAGGGCCCGCACGAGTGCAGCCTGGGGCATCGCCCCAGGAATCGCGACGCACGCACCCCGCGAAGGGCCAACGGCCCGCGCCATCCATTATGAACGTGAGGAAGGGAAGATGAATCGGGCCTTCAGCCCTCACGTATTCGTTATGGGCTCGGCTCCTGGGGCGTTGCCCCAGGCTGGGATGGGA
>JADLFD010000213.1 GCA_020845805.1 Verrucomicrobiales bacterium
CGACCACGATGACGGCGGCCACCACGAGCAGGAGATGCAGGAGACCGCCCAGGGTGTAACTGCTCACCAGTCCCAATAGCCAGAGGGCCAGCAAAACCATGACGATTGTCCACATAATGTCGTTCCCGTCCTTTCTTTCCGCTCCTTGTTCCCCGGTTTTTGGGTGAGTCCCTGACTGACTGGTTGCCGGTCCAGATTCCCACCTGAGTGACGATAGGCGTGCGGCGGGATGACGGCCATGGGGTGTAACCCTACCCGCGACCCGGGGGACGCCGGCGTCGTCCCGGAAAACGCGGCTAGATCATGGCGGCGAGCACCTCATCGAGTTCGAGCGTGGCGAAGGTGGCGGCGTAGTCGGACATGGCGTAGGGGATGATGAGACGTCCGCCATGGACCAGGCTGCCGCAGGAGTAGACGACGTTCGGCACGTAGCCTTCGCGTTCACCTTCATTCGGAGTGATCAGCGGTTCGCGGAGGCGGCCGAGGACACGGGTGGGATCGTCGAGATCGAGGAGGAACGCGCCGATGCTGTACTTGCGCATCGCGCCCACGCCGTGGCTGATGACGAGCCAGCCCGCTTTGGTCTCGATCGGGGAGCCGCAGTTCCCCAACTGCACGAACTCCCACGGGAACCGCGGCTGCAGGAGGAGTTGGGAATCGTTCCAGAAGTGCAGGTGCTCGGAGAACATCAGGTAGATGTTCTCGTGATCCTGTCGACCCAGCATGACGTAGCGGCCCTGGATTTTGCGCGGGAACAGGGCCATCCCTTTGTTTTCCACGGCGTCCCCATTGAGGGTGATGAATTTGAAATGTTCGAAGTCCGGCGTCTCGATGAACTGGGGAAGGACCATCTTCCCATCGAAGGCGGTGTAGGTCGCGTAATAGGTTTTGGTGCCGTCCTCCTCGTGGAACTGGACGAAGCGGGCATCCTCGATGCCGTTGCTCTGGGAGGGCGTGACGGGGAAGAGGACGCGTTCCGAGAGTTGCGAGTCGGCGGGGAACCGCACCTGGTAGTTCGACTGGGCAAGCATGAGCGTCTTACGCGCGGCGGCTTCGGATTGGCGGTCGCGGAGGCGGAGGTGTTCGATGGCCCGCCGCACGGCGGCGCGGAGTTCGTCGAGGGTGAACACCTCGCACAGATGCTGGACGGCTTGGCGGATGAAGTCTCCGCTCAGTCCGAGTTCGCGGAGTTTTCGCGCGAACAGTTGTTTCTCGTAGGAGATGTTGGGCACCTGTTCGGGTTCGAGGCAGTAGCGCGAGGGCGTTTCGACCTGGATGTTTCCGGAGGCGTCCAGGATGCCGGTACGAAAGGTGATGGAGGAGATATGGCCTTCGCCGGTGGCTCGCAGGCTGAGCACGAAGCGCAGGGTTCCCGGTTCGAGCTGGGATTGATCCGGATGCGGGACGATGGACGGGTTAAACAGCGCGGCAGCCTCCAGGGAGTACTCATGACTGAAGAACGCGCCGAGGAGCAGGGCGCGATCGTGCGAAACCACGGCTTGGTGAGGCAGGCAGGGTCGCGCCTGTTCGTAGCGGCGGGCGAGAAAGGCGTGGGTGGCGGCGTGGCGTTTGCCGAATTCCGCCTGCACCTGGCTCCAGAGTTCGCGCACCTCCGCTTCCGTGAGTCCGAGGACCTGGGCGCAGAGCCGGCGTGCGCGCTCGTCGTTGGGGGGGAGGAAGGGGCGGAGGAGCACCCTTCTGGGGTCGGGGTGCAACACGACCGCCGTGCGTTGAATTTTGGGGTGGTTCATCGGAGGTGGGGATCGCGGGCCGCACGGGCGGTGCGGATCAGCCGGGAAGCGTCGGGTGGAACACGGTCTCCGCGTTCTGCACGAGACGGATCTCGGCGAGGGAAAGGAGGAAAGCCAGCGTCGACTCCGCCCCCTGGTTCTGGTTGACGCGGTCGACATGCAGCGCGTCGCGACAACCGCCGGTGGTCGGGTCGTAGAGTTCCAGGCCGAGATCGTTCCAGCCGAGGAACCAGTCAAAGGTGCGGAGGGCCTGGTCGTACCACCAGCGATCCGAGGTCGTCCGATAAGCCTCGAGGCAGGCGGAGATCATGGAGTGCGCCTCGATGGGCTGCTGATCAAACGTGGCGCGCACCCCGTCGCGCGGATAAAAGCCATTGCTGCCGATACTGCGGAAGTCGCCGTTCTCGGCGGACTGCACGGCGATGAGCCAGCGCAGCGCCTTCAGGCCGCGCTCGAAGACAGCGGTCTGGCCGGAGGTGTGCCCGCACAGGATGAGGGCATGCGCCAGCTTGGCGTTGTCATAGGACAGAACGTCCTCGAACCAGGGCCAATCCTCACGCGCCGTGCGATCATAGAGGTCCATGAGCCGTGCGATAAGCGCGTCGCGCATCTGGTGGGCGGCGCGATCGCCATTCAGGCGACGGAGGTATTCGTGCACGCCGAGCAGGGCGAAGGCCCAGGCCCGGGGCGAACTGAATTCCGCGACGACCGGGAGCGCCTCGGCGAAGATCTGCCCCGCCATGACCTGGAGGCAGTGGTAGGGGGACCGACCCACGCCTGTGCCCAGGGCCCACAGCGTGCGCCCGTGGGAGTCTTCGGACCCCTGCGCATCGATCCAATGCCGGTCGAAGCTGAGGTGGTTGTGGAAGCGTTTGGATCCCGGGGCGAAGGCATGGTGCAGGAACGCGACGTAGTGGGTGGCCAGGGCACGGATGCGCTCCGGTTCCTCGCCGAGTTCATGCAGCATCATGGCGAGGATGAAGGCGCGCGCGTTGTCGTCGGAGCAGTAACCTTCGGAGAAATTCGGCACGGTGAAGATGGCGTGCTGGAAGAGGCCTGTGGAATCGGTCATGCGCGTGAGATGATCGAGACGCAGGCTCGGCAGCTCGCGGGGTGCTTGGTCGAGTGTCTTGATGGCAAACGTTTTTCGCGACCAGACGGCGCCTTCGACACGGGCGCGTTCGAAGGACTGGAGATAGCGCTTCGCGGTGCAAGGCCATGTCATTTCCCGGCCCAGTTTGTAGGCGGCCTTGCGCATGGCATGTCGGCGGGTGTCATCGCGCAGCAGGCCGATAACTTCCCGGGCTATGGCCTTGGCGTCGCGGAACGGCACCAGCACCCCCCGCCCCTCGGCCAACAACTCGGCCGCGTGCCAGTAGGGGGTCGACACCACCGCTTTTCCCGAGCCAAAGGCGTAGGCCAGGGTCCCGGAGGTGACCTGGGCCTCATTGTGATAGGGGGTGAGATAGAGGTCTGCCGCGCCGATGAACTCCTTGAGTTCGTCGATGCCGACGAACCGGTTGCGGAAGA